>JBDKGS010000197.1:0-8549 GCA_039798065.1 Fibrobacterota bacterium
GTCAAATTCTGTCGCAATGGGGCTTGTATCGCGCAGCCCACCAGGAAGGTGCGGACACCATCGACCAGCAGCGAACAATGTCTGGTTGGAACGCTTCGTCCGTTCGATACCCACCAGCAGGCGGTCGATTTCCTCCAGGGAAAGGTGGCCCAATCGAATGCCGCATTGCGGTTGAGGCGGCGGCCATCCGTACTTATTCGCAATCTGCCGCCTCCGATCCTTCTCGATACTCTCGGGAAGATCGTGAAGTGCGTCGAACCGTTGGTCGAAAAATCCGTCGTCGCCCCCTACGAAGGCTGGCCGTCGTATCTGAATCCGATTTCGTCTTGGAATGATCCTTCGGTCGGTTCTTCCTATGCGCTGCCATCGCCGGGGAATGCCAACGACCTGCATGGCGTGGAATCGCTGGAGTTCACCGTGGACACGTTGCTTCGCCCTCGGATGTCCAATTCCGCGGTTCCCGTCGTCCACATTTCGATCCCGTGGTCGTATTCCACGGGTGTCGAAGGTTACCTGTACCGAGGCGCCACGAACGGTTACGACAAGTGCGGCATCTCCGGTACCGCACCGACAATTTTTGCCGATACCTTGGCCACCTCGGGAGACAATCTGCTGGTCACCAACGCCAAGCCCCAATGTGGGCGCCGCGACGTCGATGGCTACGCAGCCAGCTTCACCGCCTGGTTCGCGCTTTTGCCCTGGACGGGAGAGCCGCTGGAATCGGTGTTCCGCCACTACGCTTCGGTGGAGACGGACTGGTCATGGCCTGTGGAAGGCGATTCGATCCTGGTGCGCGGACAGAAAGTGGCAATCTCCGAATTGCAATCGACTTCCGGCATCGCGAATCGGCATGGAACGAGCCTGGACTTCAAGGTCGCCGTTTCCGGCAGGTCGATTTCTGTCGAACTCGGGAGAGCAGCCGATCTTCGCGTATTGGACGCGGTTGGACACGTTTTGACACGAGCGGCGCTTCCCAGCGGACGGTCGTTGGTTTCGTTGCCCAATGGAGCCCGCGGCATGTTGGTGGTGCAGGCGAACGGAAATCGAAAGACCGTCGTCGTTCACTAGTCGCGAATTGTCCAGCGACGATTATAATGGAGGCTCCGATCCGCGATCGGGGCTTTTCCCGTCTTTTGCCGACCCACCGCCTACCGAGGTGAATCTTGATGCCAACCCGTCTGTTGCTGCTTGCCGCCGCCTTTGCGCTGATCGCCGGTTGCGCCGCGCCGCGCGCTGTGATTTGGGACGGATCCTCCGTGGAGCGCTGGCATGTGCAAGGCCATGCGGGAATGGTGGGCGTGGTTCCCACCGCCACCTTGAGCGCTGCCGGACAGGCCCAGTTGGATGCGGCCAAAGGGATCCTCGGCGACTCGCTGCTGGATTCCACCACGCTGCGCAACAGCGCGCGAACCTTGGTGGCGGCCAGCTTGGACATGCCGGGTATGAACACTGTGTTGTCGGCCCACATGGGTCTTGGTTGGGGGCTGGAGGCTGGTTACAGGCGCGAAGGCGGCGCCAACGCCTGGTCGCTGCGGTGGCAGTTTCTGTCCGCAAAGAAGTCCGGGGTCAACGGTGGCATCGGGGTGATGTACTCGAGTTTGGAATACGAGGTGCCCAGCGTTTTGGGCGACGTGCAGAAGGCGCTGGGGTACGAATTCAAGCGCAAGGACGTGTCGATTCCTGTCGTGTTCTCCAAGCCGTTGGGCGACGGCGGCGAATACGGATCGGTGGGCGGAGGGCTCGTGGGCGCCTGGACCAGCACGCAGTACGGGTTCGATCCCGAGGGATTCTACAAGAGCGTCGTGGGAGCATCGGGCAAAACCACCGTCCTCGACAAGCTGCCAGACCAGAAAACCAGCTTCCTGTCCTACGGGGGCGTGATCTTCGGCAAGTTCGGTTTCAAGCGGGTGTGGCTCATGACCGGCGTCACGGTGCTGTACCAGGACTACGGATCGTACCAGGTGCCGGGGACGGATCCTGTCGGGTTGTCGGGACTCACCATTCTGCCCAGCGCGGGGCTGGAATTCCGGATCTAAACACGCGCCAGCCGACCGGAGGGCCCGCCGGGGGCGGGGTGCCTCGTTGTAGGGGCGGTTCACGAACCGCCCTGCTACGGTTGGCACCGACCGAGAATTTCGAGGGAGCCCGGAAGGGTGGCGGCCCCCATTGGACGCGGTTTCGCGGCCGATGGGTGGAGGCGCCCAAAAAAGTTGCGGCTGGATACCGAACCAATTTGGTTCTATATTCAATTCCAGAGATGTTCGTTGGTTCCAAGGAAGGCAGGGTGTCCTGCCGAGGCCTGTTGGGAGCCACAGACCAGGAGTGCGGATCATGCCAGAAGTCGCCGACAACGAAGCGCTGCAAAACCAGCTCGACGAAGGCTACAAGCACGGGTTCGTGACAGATATTGCCACAGATGTGCTGCCCCCGGGACTGAACGAGGACACGGTTCGGTTCATTTCGGCCAAGAAGGACGAGCCGGAGTGGATGCTTGAGTGGCGACTGAAGGCCTTCCGCAAGTGGCAGACGATGACAGAACCTGACTGGGCGAAGGTTCTCTACACCAAGATCGACTACCAGGAACAGAGCTACTGGGCCGCGCCAAAAACCGACGGCCCCAAGAGCCTGGACGAGGTCGATCCGGAAATATTGGCGACCTTCGAGAAGCTGGGCATTCCGCTGCAGGAACGCGCGGCGCTGGCGGGAATCGCCGTGGACGCCGTGTTCGACAGCGTGAGCGTGAAGACCACTTTTCGCGAAAAGCTCTCGGAGATCGGTGTCATTTTCTGTTCCATCAGCGAAGCATTGCGCGAGCATCCCGAGCTGGTACGCAAGTACATCGGAAGCGTCGTGCCTCCCGGCGACAACTACTTCGCGGCCCTCAACACCGCGGTCTTCTCCGACGGTTCTTTCGTGTACATCCCCAAAGGCGTGAAGTGCCCCATGGAGCTGTCCACGTACTTCCGCATCAACGCGGCAAAAACCGGACAGTTCGAGCGCACGCTCATCATCGCCGACGAAGGCGCGCAAGTGAGCTACCTGGAGGGCTGCACCGCCCCCATGCGCGACGAGAACCAATTGCACGCGGCGGTGGTTGAACTGATCATCCACAAGGACGCCTACATCAAGTACAGCACCGTTCAGAACTGGTATCCCGGCGACAAGAACGGCAAAGGCGGCATCTACAACTTCGTGACAAAACGTGCCTTGTGCGAAGGCGAGAACTCGAAGGTGAGTTGGACGCAAGTGGAGACAGGATCTGCCGTCACCTGGAAGTATCCGTCGTGCATCCTCAAAGGCGATCGTTCGGTGGGCGAGTTCTACTCGGTGGCCGTCACCAACAATTTCCAGCAGGCCGATACCGGCACCAAGATGGTGCATATCGGGAAGGACACGAAGAGCACGATCGTGTCGAAGGGCATTTCGGCAGGGAAGAGTTCGGGCACTTACCGCGGCCTTGTGAAAGTGAATCGCGGTGCCGAAGGCGCGCGCAATTTCAGCCAGTGCGACAGTTTGTTGATCGGCGACAAGTGCGGGGCGCACACGGTGCCGTACATCGAGATCCGCAACGACAGCTCGCAAGTGGAACACGAAGCCTCCACGAGTCGCATCGGCGAAGACCAGATCATGTACCTGCGTTCGCGCGGCCTTTCCAGCGAAGAAGCGGTGAACCTGATCGTGAACGGATTCTGCAAGGACGTGTTCCGCGAGCTGCCCATGGAGTTCGCGGTGGAAGCGCAAAAGCTGCTGAGCGTGAGCCTCGAGGGAAGCGTCGGGTAGATTTAATCTATACCTTGCATTTTCAAAGTGATAGTTTGAAATTACAAGGTATGAATCGATCTGCAGAGATCTACTTGCAAGAGTTGTTGGGGCTTTTCCCAGTGGTAGCTGTGCTGGGGCCGCGCCAATGTGGAAAGACCACGCTGATGCAGGCCGTGGCAGGATCGGACTGGACGCGTTTGGACTTGGAGCGTGTCGCAGACCGTGTCCGGTTGGAGCGAGACCCCGATTTATTCTTTCGGATGGAGTCCGGCCGCATCGCGATCGACGAGGCCCAAGAACTTCCTGCACTGTTTCCGGCATTGCGCGTCGCGGTTGACGCCGATCGTGGGGTAAATGGTCGGTACTTGCTTACGGGCTCGGTGTCGCCTACACTGGTGAAAGCGCTTCACGAGAGTCTGGCGGGACGCATGGCGACCTTGGAGTTGGGGCCGTTCACAGCTGCCGAGGCGAATGGGCAGAGCGAACCGACGTTTGCGAATGCAATCGGCTCGCTCGAATCCTTGATGGAATTGAAACCGCGACTTTCGGAAGCGCAAGTGCACCAGGCATGGTGGCGCGGGGGATACCCCGAGCCTTGGCTCAAGAACTCCACTCGGTACACTGCGCTGTGGTGCGAGAATTATCTGCGCTCGCTTTTGGATCGCGATCTGCCTCGGTTGGTGCCGGGGCTGAACATTCCGCGATTTCGGGCCTTTGTCCAGCTGCTGGCGGGAGTGTCTGGACAGATTTTGAACCAATCCGATTTGGCGCGGTCGTTGGGTGTTTCGCAGCCCACCGTTCGAGATTGGTTGGAGCTTTGCGACGGAACGTTTCTTTGGCGGCACCTTCCTGCGTGGGATCGCCACCCCACCAAGCGTTTGGTGAAGCACCCGAAGGGGCATCTGCGCGACAGCGGGCTGCTCCACAATTTGCTGCGGATCCGAAGCATGGAGGAATTGCTCGGGCACCCGCACATGGGCAATTTGTGGGAAGGATTCGTCATCGAACAGATTTTGCGCCAGCTCGCCCACGCAGGCGAAACCGTGCGAGCCTACCACTATCGTACCGGTGCGGGGGCCGAGGTCGATCTGGTATTGGAAGGCGGATTCGGGACAATTCCTGTCGAGATCAAATACGCCGAGACCGGCGATCCCCGCAAGTGGAGGGCTTTGCGCGATTTCGTGGCGGAACAAAGCTGCCCGTTCGGGATCCTGATCGACAACGGCACACGCGTAAGGCGTATCGACGACAGGATCGTGGCCGTCCCGGCGACGTGCCTGTGATGGGCGCTGTCGGGAGACTTGCCGACAGGTGCGACAAAAGTTGACTACCGCTTCGCCTTGAACCACTTCATCGGATAGCTCGGTCGCGTCTCGCCATTGGAGATGCGGCGAAGCTTGCCGGCCAGGATGGAGCGCTTGGCGGGCGAGAGCCGGTCGACGAACAGCACGCCGTTCACGTGGTCCAGCTCGTGTTGGATCACCCTGGCGTCGAAACCTTCGAACAGGGCGCGATGGACGGTGCCTGACAAATCCTGGTACTCCACTTCCACGCCATGCGGCCGGTCGACGGTGATCTCCAAACCTGGAAAGCACAGGTTCGCCTCGATGGAAGGCTGGACGGGTTCGCGCTCGGACAGAATCCGTGCATTGACCATTTCCGTCCTGAGACCTGTGCCGGTGGGGAAGATCTCGGCGCGGTGCTCTTCGGGCACGCTCTCGTACACCTTGGTGTTGTCGATGTAGATGAGGTTCATCTCCAGCCCCACCATGGGCGCCGCGATTCCGCAACCCTGCGCGCGTTCGAGGGTGGCCACCAGGGAGGCGACGATTTCCGACAGATCTGGACGGGAAATGTCCACATCGGGCGAACGGCGTTTGAGAGACGGGTGGTCGAACGACAGAATGGGCAGGCTTTTGGTCTCGGAGGGCATTAGGTCCGCAAAGGTGGAAAATTCCACGGGTGCCGGATTGGATATGGCGATGAGGCGGCATTGGGAAATGCCCGAGAGGATTAACTTTCGGGTCCCTTCTTGCGATGCCGGACGTAAGCCGCGCTCGACGTTTTCCGTCGAGGCGAAGCCGCGTCTGGAACGGAAAGGATCCATGTCGTTCGTATCGCTCCAGTTTCCGATCTTCTTCCTGGTGGTGTGCCTGGTCCTTGGGTTGTTGCCCAAGAAGGCGCGGTGGGCCTGGCTGGTTGCGGCCAGCTGCTGGTTCTACATGGCGTTCATTCCGGCCTACATCCTTATCCTGTTCGTGCTCATCGCGGTCGATTACTCGGCGGGTCTGTGGATCGAAAAATCCCAAGGGGCCAAACGCAAGTGGATCCTGATCGGCAGTCTGATCACCAATGTGGCGATGCTGGCTGCCTTCAAGTACCTCAACTTCGCGTTGGAAAACGTCAACGAGGTCTTCCAGTCGACAGGAATTGGTTCACTTGCCTGGCGCTTCCCGTGGGTGCTGCCCATCGGACTCTCCTTCCACACCTTCCAGTCGATGGCCTACACCATCGAGGTCTACAAAGGCAAGCAAAAGGCCGAGCGGCACCTGGGGATCTATTCACTCTACGTGTTGTATTTCCCGCAGATGGTGGCCGGTCCCATCGAGCGCCCCCAAAACCTGTTGGTCCACCTCAGGGAGCCGTCCGGGTTCACGTGGATCGGGGTGATCGACGGTCTCAAGTTGATGGCGTGGGGGCTGTTCAAGAAGGTGCTGGTGGCCGATCGGCTAGCGGTCTATGTGGATTCGGTCTACGCCAACCCAAACGGGCATTCGGGTTGGGAGGTGCTGATCGCTTCGTATTTCTTCGCCTTCCAGATCTACTGCGATTTTTCGGGTTACACCGACATCGCGCGTGGCGCAGCACGGGTGATGGGCACCCGTCTGATGCTGAACTTCAACCATCCATACATTTCGCGCAGTCCTGCCGAATTCTGGCATCGCTGGCACATTTCGCTCTCCACTTGGTTTCGCGACTACCTGTTTTTCCCGCTGGGCGGAAGTCGTGGCGCTTTGTGGGCCACCTGTCGGAATCTGTTCATCGTGTTCATCGTGTCGGGATTCTGGCACGGCGCAGCCTGGACCTTCCTTGCGTGGGGCGCCATCCACGGCTTGTTCATGGTGGTCCAAAAGCTGTTGGAACAATCGAAATCCTTCGTTGGAGCCAGCGCGAAAATGGGTTCGACCGGTGCCGGTCGACTTCTCCAGATGCTCTTCACGTTCCATCTGGTCACGTTCGCCTGGATCTTCTTCCGCGCCAAATCCATGTCCGACGCGCTCGATTCGATTCGACAAATTGTGTCGATGGGATCGTGGGCCGACCTGGGCGCCGCCTTCGCCAATCCCGCCGCGCGAGCCGGTGTGCTGGTGATGGCGCTGCTTGTCGCCATCGAATGGGCGCATCGTCGTTGGCACATGCCCACCTACCTGGCGGCGCGCCCCTGGTACGTGCGTTGGCTCCTCTGGTACGGATTGTTGACCGCCACCCTGCTCTATGGAAGGTTCGGAAATGAACAGTTCCTCTACTTCCAGTTCTAACGCGCCCTTGTGGCGCCGGATCCTGGTTGCGACGGTTTTTGTCGCCGGCTTGGTCGCCATCTTCGCCTACCTGAACAAACAGGGAGGCAAGGGGCGCATCGAGGGCGACATCTGGTTCTCGCTGGTGGCGGGAGAAGGGCTCGGGCACACCGCCGACGCTCTGTTCATCGGATCCTCGCGTGTGTCTGCCGCCATCGTGGCCGACGGTTTCGACCAGATGATGGGGCAGGTGCTCCGACGACCCATCCAGAGCGTGAACCTGGGCATGGGCTACAGCACCACGGCGGAATATGTCATGGGCCTCAAACGCTTGCGCGATCTCAATCCGGAAGCGATCCGGGGATCGGTGGTGTTCATCGAGGCGCCCATGGGGCTGCCCGACTACTCCACTTGGAGCGACACCTGGTTGGTCGATGCAGCTCCCGAACTGATGTCGCGCTACCTGACTTCTGGCGATCTTCCGCGCCTGTTCCGCTCCAACACGCCCACCGGAGGCAAGCTGCTGGTGGCCGCCAACGTCTTGTTCGGGTACGACGAGAACATCACCCGCATCCGCAGGACGTTCCAATCGTGGCTGGATGCCACGACACTTTCCGTCTTCTCGGGTCTCTTGCCGATTTCTGTCGAGGGCGGCACGGCCGACCTCTCGTCGAAAGGCGGGATCCGCACCGACAAGAAGGGCGTCGACGACGCGAAGATCATCGCCCAGCGGACCATCGCCGCCGAATTGGCCGACCAGCGACCACGGCGCGAATGGGACAACACCACCATGTTCGAGGTGGTCCAGTTGCTCCGCGAAATGGGTGCGCAACCCATCTTCTACGAAATGCCCATGAGTCCGGGGATGTCGGCGATCTACCAGACCCCGGTCAGGATCCAGGACAGGGCGATTTTCCAAGCGGTCGCCGGGAGGTGGGGCGTTCCCTACCTCAAGCCGACCATCGCCACCACGGAGGAGGATTTCCCCGACGAATGGCACTTGCGCAAGTCGCGCGCTCCCGAATTCACCGAGGCGCTCACGCGCGAGTTCCTGGAAAAGTTCGTGGCTCCGGCCATGCGTTCGGCGCAACCGGCTCCGTCGGTCGATTCGACAAAAACCGGCGCCTGACGGAATCTGTCCGCTTCGGCGCCGAAATCTGTCAGATCTCCTTCATGGCCTCCAGCACGGCGTCCATTTCCTCGTCGGTGCCGATGCTGATGCGGGCGTGCCGTTCCAAACGCGGCCCCTTGAAGGCGCGAACCAGGATC
>JBDKGS010000198.1:0-8546 GCA_039798065.1 Fibrobacterota bacterium
TGCCGACCGGGACATCGAACTTGATGCGATCGTAGATGCCGTACGGCTTGTCGCGACGCAGATCGAAATCGACGCCCGACGCCCGCAGATTGGGCCCCACGAGACCGTAGGAGATCGCGTCTTCGGGCGAGATGACCGCGACGTTCTGCAAGCGACCCTTGAAGATGTTGTTGCCGGTGATGAGGCGGTTGAAGTCCTTCATCGCCTTTTCCAGGCCGTCCAGGAAGTGACGGATTTCGTCTTCCGCCCCTGCATACAGATCGGCGTTCACACCACCCACGCACATGTAGTTGTAGGTGAGACGCGCGCCGCAGGTCTTCTCGAAGATGTCGTTGATGTGCTCGCGCTGCCCCAAAGCATGGATGAACGGCGTGAATGCGCCCATGTCCATGGTCATGGCACCCACACCCACCATGTGGCTGGAGATGCGGTTCAGCTCGGCGAACAACACGCGGATGTATTCGGCCCGCTCGGGGATCTGGAGCTTGGTCTCTTCGCTGGTGGCGAGCAAAGCTTCCACTGCGCACACCCATGCATGGTTGGAGTTCATGGAGCACACGTAATCGACACGATCCGTGTACGGCACGAACTGGTACCACTCCAGGTTCTCGCCGATCTTCTCGATCGCGCGGTGCAAGTAGCCGATATCGGGCTTGCAGGCGGTGATCACTTCGCCGTCGGTGGTCACTTCAAGCCGCAGCACGCCGTGGGTGGCCGGATGGTGCGGCCCCATGCTCAGCGTGATGTAATCGCCATCGTGTTCGATGTTCACTTGTACGGCCCCGATTCGAACGTCTGGCCTTCGCGCTTGAGCTCGACCCCACCGTAGGTTTCGGGGTAGACGTAGTCCTTGCGCAGCGGGTATCCGATCCAATCCTGGGGCATCAGGAGGCGGCGCAGGTCGTGGTGTCCCGAAAAGGAAACCCCCAAGAGATCGAAAGCCTCCCTCTCGAAGAAGGAGGCCACGCCCCAAACCGACTCGACCGATGTAACGACGGGATTCTCCCGGGACGTAGACGATTTCACTCGCAGGTCGTGCCCGTGGGCACTCGAGGAGATGTCGTAGACGCACACCAGGTCGGTACAAGGCGATGATTCCTTGTCGGCGGCCGGAAATTTAGAGAGGTCGATTCCTGTCAAACAGCACAGTGAATCGAAGGAAAGATCGGGGTCCGCTTTGAGAAACCGGGCAACCTCGATCATCTCGGAAGGTTGAACCGATATCCACCGGGCCCCATTGGGCGATGAACCAATTTGGGCCGTAGGGAAGCGCACCGTGACCTTGGCGAGAATCGCGTCAAAGCTTTGGGCCTTCCCACGACTCTGGTTCCTGGACGGAACTGGACTCATGGGTCGGGAAAGATAGCTCTCCGATTCCGGATTCGCTGCGCGATTGCATCGGCGACAATCGGCTCCGGAATCGAGGAGTTCGTGAAGCCTGGAATAGGTATATGGTCTGGTCGCCGACCAACCCTCTTCAAACAGATCCGCCACCACCAATGTTCAAACACGTTCCGCCGCTGCTCAAGCTCGCGGGTCCCATGATCCTCTCCTCCTCCACCGTGACGTTGATGCAGATCATCGACGCGCTGGTGCTGTCGCACCATTCCAGCGAAGCGGTGGCGGCCATGGGGCCGGCAAGTTTGGCGATCATCCTGTTCCAGGGCTTGCTTTGGGGCACCACCGGGTACACCAGCGCGTTCGTGGCCCACAACCACGGTGCAGGAGACCCCGCTGGAGTTCGCAAGGCAACCTGGCAAGGAATCCACGCTTCGTGGGTGGGAGGATTGCTGGGCTTGCTTCTCGCTTGGCCGCTGGCGAAACTGTTCCTGTTCGCGGGGCACGAACCGTCTGTGGAATCCGACGAGATGTCGTACTTCGCCATCTGCATGGCCGGATCGTTTTTCCCGGTGCTGTCCGCCGCCTTGGCGGGTTGGCTCTCGGGGACCGGTCGGACAGGAATTGTCACGGTGGTGACGGTCGTGTCGTTTCTTGTCAACGCCGCGCTGGCCTGGATTTTGGTTCTGGGTCACCTGGGAATGCCGCGGATGGGAATCGCGGGAGCGGCGTGGGCCACGGTCGCGGCTCAGGCCTTGGCGGCAATTCTGTACGTGCTTCTGTTCGCCCGACAAGCTGGCTGGAGCGACAAGATCGCCCGAGCCTTCGACAAGAAAGCCTTTCTGCATTTTCTGGGGATGGCCGTACCCCTGGGGTTGCGCATCTCCGGCGAACTGGTCGCCTGGACCCTGTTTTTGGTGTTCGTGGGGCGATTGGGCACCGCAGAGCTCGCCGCGTCGAGCATCGCGTTTCGCATCAACGGCACCGCCTTCTTCCCTGCGTTGGGGCTTGGCCAGGCGGCTGGCGTGTTGGTGGGACAGGCTCGCGGCGCCGGTCGCGACGAAGACGTCCCGGGCATCACCTGGCAGTCCCTGCTCGTTTGCGAAGTGTGGATGTTGGTGATGGCAGCGGTCTTCGTGATCATTCCCGGACCATTGTATTCCTCCTTTGCGGGCACCGGACCCGAATCCGCGCGGATCATCGAGGCCGGGGTGATGATTCTGCGATTCGTCGCCTTCTATTGCATTTTCGACGCCGCGAATGTCATGATCGGATGCGTACTCGCTTCCGTAGGAGACACTCGTTGGATCGCCCGCGCCTTTCTCGTCTTCTCCACCGCATTCCTAGCTTTGCTATGGGCGGTGGATACCATGCTCCCAAGCCTTGTCCTGGAATGGACACTTGCGACGATATTCGTTTTCGCCACCGCGATCGCCTGGGTGATCCGCTTCCAAAAGGGAGCCTGGAAAAAGATCCAAGTCTTGAGGGAATCAGCCGCGCATCCCTGACGTCCTGATGGTAGATGTGCCACGATTCGTCCACAACGGCTTTCGCACGGGAACGCACGTTCACCTGCGACGCAGGCCGATTAACTACTAAAGTTCGTCGATGAGTTCACCGAACTGGATCCCATGGGTCGCGCGATCGCGCGATGGCGACATGGCCGCTTTCGAGCGGCTCTACCACGCCACTCGACCGAGACTGCACCACGCCGTCCTGCACATGGTCGGATCTGCCGAAGAGGCCAGGGAGATCGTCCAGAAAGCCTTCGTGAAGGCATGGGAACGATTGCCCGATCTGCAGGAGGACGCGGCCTTCGCGGGCTGGCTGCGACGGATCGCCGTGAACCTGGTTCGCGATTTCTGGCGGGCGAGAAAACCCGAAGACGAAATCGTCGAGGACGACCAGGATGGCGCATTGGTGGACGAAACCCCGGATCCGTCGGAAATTGTCGACGGCTTGATCGAAGCCGAACGGCTTCGTGCAGCCGTCCTGGAACTTCCACAGATCTTCCGGGAAGCGGTTGTCCTCCACTACCTCGACGGATCGCCCGTCGACGAAGTCGCCCGAGCCCTTGAGGTTCCACGCGGCACCATCCTTTCCCGCCTGTCCCGCGCACGGACCAGGCTTCGCACCCGGCTCGCCCAACCCGGACCGACCGCACCAACCGGGCAGACAGCATTCACCAGGGAGGTGACCCAATGACATTCAAGGAATCGGGAATGGAAAAGGCCCTGCGCGCCCTCCCTCGCGAAGAGGGTTTCGACGACTGGGGAGATCTGCAAAAGCGCCTGCACCGACGTCGGCCGTTCCATGTGCGCCTGCGCAAACACGCCAACACGCTGAAGTGGGCGGCCGCCTGCCTGGGCATCCTGCTTTGTGTCGGATTCTGGCAAGCCATGCAGGGACGGCGATCCGTGGTGGCTTCGCGGTCGTTGGAGCTGCGCACCTGGGTGACCGCGCACGAGCAGGCGGTGGAATCGGATCCCTACGCCGATCCATGGGCCCAGACCGTGGCGGAGGCAAGCCCATGATCGCGTTGGCTTTGCTGTTGGCAACCACATCGGCATCGGCACCCGCGTGGCTGGACCAGGCTTTCCAAGGAAGGCCCGGCTCGAAATGGACCGGGACGGTTTCTGTCGACAAACCCGGCCCCGGAAACGACCACGATACGGGAAAAGCTTGCCGCGACGGCACTTCCGAGCGCCTCGATTTCCCAACTCGCAGCCATTTCATGGCCGGCGACACCATGGTTCACCTGGACCATGCAGCCAGAACCGCTTGGGTGGGTCCCCGCCACCGTTTTCCGCCACCGCCCGATGGAGGGATTTCCATCGTCCGCACCGAAAAATTCATGGGCCGAACCGTAGCCGTGGTGGAGCTGCAAGGCCCTCGCGGAAAAGGTCGACGCCTCTGGATCGACACGACCGTCCCCTTGGTCCTGCGAGGCGAACGCCTGTCGTCGGACCGAGGCGGACCGGAACGTCAATTTTTGTCACTGCAGGTCGGGGTGCCGTGCGCGGCGAACTCCTTCCAAATTCCCGCCGGCTGGAAGGTGAACCATGGCGCACCACCGCCACCCACCGGACCCGACGGCCGCACCAACGTCAAGCACCGCAGGCATTCCGTGGCCAACGCCAAAGAACTTGTCGATGCGGTGGGATTCACGCCGCCGTCGCCGCCGTGGCTCCCCGCGGGTCTCGCCGCGCGCAGTTGGGCCTGGGTGGAAACACGCGAAGCCAAAGCCGCGCAGATCCTCTACGACGATGGCGCCAGGAGCGTGTCCATCTTTTTCCGCCCGGGAACCGAACCCCCTCCGATCTGCCCTGCCGATGGCTGCAAGGACAGGGAAGGCCGAGCGGTCTATTTCGGACGCGTCGGGGAGTTCGGTTTGGCGGTGACGGGGAATCTTCCACCCGAACAGATGGAAAAAGTGGCGGGCAAGCGGAAGTAACGACAGGACTACTTGACCTTCACATACCAGTGGAAGACAGGTTTTGTCACAGCGGGCACGGTGGCTGCGGGCGCCGCAACCGCGGGCGGCGCCGGAGTCGGTGCGGGAGTCGGAGTCGCGGCTGGCGCGGCGGGTGCAGCCGCAGCCACGCCGGCATTGACAGAATCCGTAGGCGCTTTGGCAAGGCTCGCCGAATCGCCGACCGCGACGGTCGCCGGTGCAGGTGCGGAGGCGGGCACGACAGGCGCGGGAGTCGGGGCAACCGGCACCACCGCCGGAACCACCAGCGGAAGCGGCAGACCGTCGATTCCGCCGAACGATTCGACCTGCTGCCAGATCTTGTCAGACCCGGGCAGGAAGCCGTCGGGACCCGCAGCGGCGAGCAAACCGATCACGGTGCCCTTCGGGAGGTTCAGCGCCTTCCAGCCGGTATCGGCGGCGAACTGGCTCTTGACCTTTTCGGCGATTTCCTGCGAGTCGGATTTGACCTTCATGCGCAGGAGATTCATGTCCTTGCGCAGGGAGTCGGCCTGGGCAACCAGGGTCTGGCGGAGCTCCGTGAATTGGTCGATTTGATCGCCAATCAGGGAGTCGAGGGTCTCGAAATTGCGATTGACCTGGGACGCCTTGGCGGGCACTCCGATGGGAAGAGTGTAAGGCACGGCGGAAAAGGCCAGGGAAGAAAGCAAAAGGGATGCAGGAATCCAGCGCATGGATCAAATCTCCGGGAATGGGACATCGACCGCCAACGGTGGATTGACGATCGAGGAAGAAACGCTTCCCCCGGAATTTTAGAAAAACCTTGACTTTACTCCGTTTTTATGAGTCGGCGTACCAGAAAACTCCATTCCGGAAGCTTCGCGGCCGAATCGACCCAGCAATTTTCCATACCCGGATGCACCATTTCGACGGATTCGCCGCGATGGTTCACGATTCCTGTCGCCTTGAAAGACGTTACGCCCTGAGGAGTGAGCAATTCGAGGTCTTCACCTTCGGCGATCCTCTTGCGCACCGATAGACGGATTCTGCCAGCCGGATCCCATTCCCGAACCTGGGCTGCGATTTCCGCCTCCAGCGCGGTGCCTCGCTCGCTGTCGAGCATCTGCGGCAACGGGTCTTCCGAGGTGTAGAAACCGCTCATCCAGGCACGCGAATCGGTGTCCATCACGGCGCGAACGGCCTGCGGGGGAATGCCTTCGCCGCGAGCGATGGCATCGAGCGCCAACCTGTAACCGCGCACCACTTGGGCTACATAATACGGCGAACGCGTGCGCCCTTCGATCTTGAGCGACACCACGCCGGAATCCACCACCTTGTCGAGAATTGGCAAGGCACAGAGATCGCGCGCGTTGAAGAGGTAGGTGCCGTGTTCGTCTTCCGTGACCCGCATGGCCTCGCCTTCGGGCAGATGCGAGGACGTGGCGGTGAGCTCGTACGGAAAACGACAGGCGTTGTTGCAATTGCCCTGGTTGGCGTCGCGGTGCTCGTAGTAGTTGGAGATCATGCAACGCCCGCTCTGGGCCATGCACACCGATCCGTGCACGAACACTTCCAGTTCCAGATCGGGCACCTTGGCGCGGATGTCGGCGATTTCGCGCAGCTTGAGTTCGCGAGCCAAAATCACGCGCTTCACGCCCAGGTCGCGCCAGAACGCGCAGGTGATCCAGTTGACCGCGTGCGACTGCACCGACAGATGGATGGTCTGGTCGGGAAATGTCTTGCGCACCCAACCGATCATTCCGGGATCGGCCATGATCAACGCGTCGGGCCCCACTTCGATGAGTTCGGCCAAGGCCTTCTGCAGCGCCTCGATCTTGGCGTTGTGCGGATACAGGTTGGAGGCGACGAAGAATTTCTTCCCCAAGGCGTGCGCCTCGTCGATGGCCGCCTTCATGTCGGAAATTGTCTTGAAGCCGTTGGCGCGACCGCGCAACGAGAAGGCGGGCTGCCCCGCGTACACGGCATCGGCCCCGTAGGCGAAAGCGATGCGCATGCGTTCCAGGTCACCGGCAGGAGCGAGTAGTTCGATCATTGTGGGGGCTAATGTAACCGTTGCTTTTCCTAGTGAGCTCCCGCTCGGGGTATCCTACTCGATGATCCATTGAATTCGCATTCGGCTGTCCTTTGCGACTGACATCGCGGCCTTCGATTCACATCGCTGCGCAGGCATCTCTGCGACTGGCGTCGCGGCTTTTGATTCACGGGGGACGCCGTCGGGCTCCCCCGTACACCCCCTAGCGACCAAGGACCCTCGTGCCGGGTCCTTGGAACCAGGCACCCAAGGGGACCGCTGCTTCCGGGCCACCACTTGGGATTCGCCTCCATTCGCCTTGCTCGGCGAATGGCACGCTTGGCGGCCCTCCATGAAACGCGGTCCCCTTCGGGATCCCCCGTTGTCGCTGCGCGATGCCGATTTTTGTCTGATGCCGATGCGCGCCTCCGACCTGAGCGGTGCGGTCACATCTCCGCCGTCTTGCCGCAGGCAAGCAGGCGGACGCGCGACGGATTCTGTCGCCATTTACCAGACCGCGTCCGCGATGCCAGAATCCGTCATCGAAATTCGGCGTCCCACACTCCGACCTCCCGCAGTTCACGATGCTCGATTTTCAGCTCAACCCCGCGCCGGAGGGGGGTCCAGGGGGGGCGAGTTTAATCGCGCGAAAGCGCGAGCACTCGTCCCCCCTGGTGCGCGGGATCCCCAAGGGCCGCCGCACTGCGGCCCTTGGGTCGCGTGGGGGGTCACGGGGGGAGTGCCCGACGGCATTACCCCCGTGAACACGGTGCAGACGGCAGTCTGCAAACAGACAATTTCCGTCGAAAGACAAAAAGCCAGCGCAGCGAACGCGTTAGCCGACCGCAGGGCTGTGCCGCCCATCGATACAGCGCCTCCGGCGCCACTCGGGGAACGGCACAGGTGCGCAGCACCGCGCGCGCAGCGCAAGCCCGATAGGGTGGCGGCCCCGGCCCGGCCGGGGAAACGCCCGTACCCACTGGCGCGTTTCCTGGAAAAGGGAAAGAATGGGCGATCGCTGGAAAACCGAGCATCGCGAAGTCGCGCTGCATCCCGGGTTCCAAAGCTCCTCATGGAGAATGCCCCAACATGCGCCATCCAGCCAAGTTCATTTCGAGCCTGTCGATTGCGGCCCTTTACATGGCCTCGTGCGGCATCGCCGACAAGGTTACCGAAGCCACCGACAAGGCGTCGGATGCAATCGCCGCTGCACGCACCGCGAGCCGGGAAATCCAAGGCAAGATCGACTCCACGACGGCCCAAGTCGAAGAATACACGGTGCTGGTTCAATCCACCATCGACACCGCCATGGCGCTGGTGAAGGTCGCATCCAACGGCACGTTCTCGCTGGACTCACTGGGCGGCAAATCCATCTCGGAAGTCGGCAGCGTCGTGATGAGCCTGATCGGCCCCGACCAGAATCTGGCGGGTGTGGTTTCGGTTGCGAATTCCATCGGGTTGGATGTCGACTCCGTGGCGGCGAACGCCAACGGGATTCTCGATCTGGGCAAACTGACCGTCGACCTGGCGAACCGTTCCGTTTCGCTTGCCGATTCGCTTTCCAAGCACGCCGACCAAGCCTATCGCATGACTTCGAACGCCCAAGCCGACATGGGAGCGACCCTCACCGCAGCCACGTCCACCGATGCGGCCGCGGTGCTGGACAAGGACCACGACGGCGTCCCCGACTTGTTCGATGCCGATGCCGACAACAACGGAATCCTGGACGCGTTGGACGACGCG
>JBDKGS010000199.1:0-8541 GCA_039798065.1 Fibrobacterota bacterium
GCGCGGTTTTTGTGGCAGGTCGTTTCGGTGGAAGTAACTTGCAGGCAAATGCCCAAGCTTCGACTCGGCCCTTTGCTCCTGCTGGCGTCCCTCGCAGGGGCCGCGGTTCTGCCTTCGTTCCCCCTCGACGATCCCGCGACCGCCTTGCTGGATCGACTCGAAGGGCGATCCGGCTGCCTCTTGCCCCCTCGTCGTCCCTGGCCAGGAGAGGTCGTCCTTGCCTGCGTCGATTCCCTGCTGGAATCGCCTTCCACCGAGGCCTCGGACAAAATTCGACTCCTCGCTCTGCGTCGGCGCCTGGCCCTGCGGGACAGCGCCGGATTGGATCGGAGCTTGACCTGGCGTACCGGACAGGATTTGGCAAGTTTCGACATCGGTGCATCCGTCTATTCCCATTCCATCGACCGGAGAGTCGCCGTGGGCGCCGCGTTGGGCGATTCCATCGACGGCGACAATTTGCTCGGATTCCGCCTACGTCCCCGTGTGGACGTGCTTCTGGGCGACGACCTGTTGTTGTGGTCGCGTCCCCGCCAACTCGTCGAACTTTCGACGGATCGACGTTGGGTCAAGACCGCCGATCCGAAGAACGGCATCTATCAAACCGCGCTTTTCGCGAAGTTCGGCGAACTGGGCAGCGCCCGCACCAACGATTGGATCGAGGGCGGCATCGAATTCCAGACCCGGTTGGGTCGGGTCTTCATGGGACTTACGCCTTTGGAATGGGGCGACCTCCCCATCGAACCGCTCATGTTGTCGGGAAATACGGAATCCGTCCCGTTGGCGCAGATCACCAAGACCATCGGACCCATCGAGGCCACCTTGATGGGCGGCCGCCTGATCGGCGACACCTGGGACGAACGACGCTACATGTACGCCCATCGGTTCGCGTGGAATGGCAAAAATTGGCGGGTAGGCTGGACGGAAATGATCCTCTCGATCGAGCGCGATGTCGAGCCACTGTACCTGGTGCCGGTCTTCCCGTACGTGTTCACCGAACACTACCTGGGCGATCCCGACAACAAACAGATGAATTTCGACGCGTCGTGGCGCCCAACCCCCGGACTGGAATTGTCGGGCGAGCTGTTCCTCGACGACCTCCAGAACTACCTGGGTTTCCTCTCCGACGGCTGGGGCAACAAGTGGGCGCTTGGGTTGGGCGTGAAGCTTTCGGGATGGACCGGCAAAGGCAGCTTGGACAAGATCCAGATCACCCGCACCGAACCCTGGGTGGGAACCGCCTCCAGCTCCATCCAACCCGGCCAGCCCAGCAACGAACCGTTCCATTTCGGAAGTCCGCTCGGATCTTCGGCGGGACCCAATTCGCTCGCCATCGTTTTGCGGCACAGCCAGGATCTGTCAGCCGAGTGGACGTGGAACGCGGGGCTGTCGTCGCTCCACAATGGCACCGATTTCGGGTCGTCCATGCACGACAGGAATTGGCGCGACTCGTCGGGGACTTCGGTGGTGGCGGTCCCCACCAAGGAATGGCTTTCCGACACCACCTACATCAGGGTCCGACAGGAAGTGACACTGGGGTTCGAATGGCGCTTCCGCCCCGGTTGGCGTTGGCAGGCATCGACTTCCGTCGTGTTCGCCTCCAATCCCCAATGGATTCCATCCATCCATCCGGGCTTTTCCACCGCGATCGCGTTCCATGAATAGGGCTTGCGCCCTGTTTCTTGGCCTTGCGACGCTCGCCTTCGCAACTCCCCGAATCGACACCCTCCTGGCGGGCGACGGATCGAAGGCAGGTCTGTGGATTCCCAAGTCCAGGAAAAAGCTCCCTCTGGTGGTCTGGCTCCACGGAGGAATCGGCGCCAACAATCCGGCCAAAGGTGTGGCGGCCGCCACCAACATGGCCTCCACCTGGGGCGACTCCGGCACCTTCGCGCTGGTGGCTCCGTCGGCCTGGCCCGCAAGCCCCTGGTGGTCGAGCGACGCCGCTCTTCGTGTGACGGAATTTGTCAACATGGCGTCCCGACGCCCGGGAGTCGACGGCACCCGGATCGTCCTCGCGGGCGCTTCCGACGGCGGTTCGGGAGCGTTGTGGATCGCCGCGTCGCTGCGGACAAAATTCGGCAAAACGCTCAAAGGAGTCGCGATCTGGTCGGCCGCCCCCGATGTGCTCGTGTCGCAAGGCGTTCCGTGGAAACCGTCGGAAATAAAAGGAGTCCCGTTGCGCTGGACAGCTGGCGGACACGACCGGCTCTATCCGCTGGAACGCATCCATTTCTGGTGGGAAGCCTGCCAAGCTGCGGGAATCCCACTCGATCCACACGAGAACCCGACAGCCGACCACGACCTGAAATTCCACGGCCCCGATCTCGCGATGTTCCCCGCCTGGGTCAGGAAGACGGCGAAGTAGACCTCAGCGAAGCCCGCCCACGATGGGGAAGAACCAAGTGGCTCCGTCGGCGGTCTTCCAGATGTTGATGAGCCCCACCTGGAGACAGCGACAATTTCCGGTGATGTTCACCAGGCCCGCTTGGATCCCCTTCGAGGACGTGGAGATGTTGACCACGCCACCCTGCAGTCCACGCACGTCGTTGGCCATGTTGAACACGCCCGCCTGCAACCCCCGGTCGTCGCCCGAGATGTTCACGACTCCCGCCTGGATACCATTGACGTTTTCTGTCACCTGGTTCAACACGCCGGCCTGGATGCCGCGCAGCGACTCCAGTCGGCCGTAGGGCAGGCTGAGCGCGATCCCGTTGATCTTGTTCCCCGCCGGAAACGCCACCGGCGACATGAATGCGAATTGGAAGCCCAGCCCGCCCGTCGTGTCGCCCGGTGCGGGAATGATCCGCAGGGGTTCGGGGTGGTGCAAGGCCGCGGGAAGGCCGGTCCGTACTGGTTCGGGCTGGACGGCGCATCCACCTACCAGTTTTTCCGCAAGCTTGGCCATTCCCGGTGTCAGAAGTTCGTCGATGGCACCACGCTCGTCAAGGATCGCGGTTTTCAGGATTTCCGAAGTGCCCACATCGATCACGCGCGCCTGGACCGTCCAGGTTTCCCCGATTCGCGAGACCGAACCCGAGATCATCTTCTCCACGCCAAGCAGGCGTCCCGTCTGGACCGCGCATTCGGTGGATGTGCAGCCCGACTGCTGGAATCCCTGCTCGCGCAGGATCTCGTCCATCCTCGAACGCTCCACTTGGCGCACCTGCTTGCACCCCGCAAGCTCGGCGCGGAAACGATCGGAGAGCGTGGCGGCCTGCTCCACCGCAAGTCCACGCGCTTCGAAATCCATCACCGCCGCAGTCGCGGCCTTGGTGACGGAATCCGTCGAGACGGAAGTTGTCTGGCCGCAGATGGTGGAGGCGACCGCCAGCATGGCGGCAAGGATTCGGATGAGCATGACCGGAAAATGTCGTTTCATCGCGGCCGCTTCCCAATGGTCGCGTGACAATCGTCACATGGAGCGCAGCACCAGGATGGGCACTTCTGCAGGAGCACCCAGGCGAAGCGGAGGGCCCCAGAATCCTGCACCACGGCTGGTGAAGACGCGAACATCGCCGATCGTCGCGAAACCCGCCACCATGGGCTGCTGCAGTCGCACCAGGAAGTTGAAAGGCCAGATCTGGCCGCCGTGGGTGTGTCCCGACAATTGCAGGGCGATTCCATGACCTTGGGCCTGGAAGGCCTGCAAGGGCTGGTGGGCCAAAAGAATCCGAGGCGCCCCATCCGCCAAACCCGAAACGGCGCGCGCGACGTCCGGCGCGATACCACCGTGCATCGCACCTTCGTGGGCGTCGGTGATTCCGACCAAGGCCAGATTCGCGCCATTGCGAGACAGAATCCGGCTTTCGTTGGTCAGCACGTCCCAACCCCAAAGGCGCATCTGTTCGCACCACGAACTGATTCCCGAATACCCCTCGTGGTTGCCAGTGACAAAAAACGTCCCCTCGCGGCCGCGAAGGCGCGAAAGCGGCTCGAGCGCCGAGCGCAATCGCCCCACCGAGCCGTCCACCAGATCGCCCGTGTGGACCACGATGTCGGGTTTGGCCGAATCGACTCGACGCACCAGATCCTCCACCCAATCGCGGCCCAGAATCGGGCCGATGTGGGTGTCCGTGAGATGGGCGATCCTGGCGCCGTCCCATTCCTTGGCCAGGCCGGGCACACTCACCTCGACCTCGTGGATGGCGGGTGGACGCAGGGCTTGCCAAACCCCGTAGAATGCGGCCACGGGAACCAGCGCAATCAAGGCGAGACGGATGCATCGAACCACACCGCTCGCATCCATCCCTGAAACCAAGCTGGCAAGACGCGCGAGCCCACCCAGAGCATCGCCGGCCAAGCTCGCCGTGAAGAGCAGGAACAGCACCCCCATCCAGACAAATCCCGTCACCACGACCGCCTTGGCGGGGAATGCGGGGATGGCGGCCCGGGAAAGGAACATCCCTGCGATAAGCGTCGCGAACAACAACCACGTCCCCGTCCACACCGACCTTGCCGCCCAAGATCCCGGAACGAAGAACGATGCCAAACGACTCCCCACGTACGCATGAAGGGAAATCGAAACGAGGTTCACGACCAACAAAAACACGGCGATTCTCCACCAAGGCAGGCTGTTCACGCCCGACAACCTACAAGCTTGGAACGCTCAGGACCGCCGCCTGCTGAAGAACGTGTTCGCGAGGAAATCGCGGAAGGCGACCGGCACGGTTTCCCGATCGAAATTCACGCCGCAGCCTGGGATGTGCGAGCCGTCTTCCCATTTGTGCACCCACACCACGGAACCCTTGATGCAGGCTTCTTCGGCCGTGGTGTCGAGCACCCGAAGTTCGATGTCCGCACCGATCGGCTCCGGTTCGAGCGTAAGCAGGAACAATCCCGACACGCTCATGCTTTGGCAATTGGCGCGGCGCCATTCTTCGGCTCCCGCCTTGCGAAACCAAACCCGGGCATTTTGGTTCACACGCACGAATTTGCGAAGATTGACCGGGTGTTTCCAGGAGGGCTCCCCTACCCCGATCTCCGCGATCGCTTGGTCCAATGGCATTCGTTTGAACGGCGCTTGGCACATGCCCACCCAAGGCGCGCCGTTGCCACCGGTACACCGCAAAATGGGCAGATCGATTCCCAAATCGTACAGCGGAGCGGTTTCCGAAACTCCCGCGTGGAGAGTGGACGCAAGGTCCATGAGAACCGCGGCTGGCGGATCGGAAACGCACTGTTTCACAGCATCCAACACGGTGGTGACCCGGACGCATTCCACCCCTTCCAGCACCTCGTCGAAAAAGGAAAGCCTTTCCGACGCGGCTAGCAATAGGAAGGGGCGGTTCGGCATCAAGTCTCCTGTTCATCCTCGTTGGGGGCAGCATCATCGTCTTGAGCGGTTTCGTCCAGCACGGCATCGTCCGAGGGAATCGACGTTTCGTCCGTACCGAAGTCGCCGGTGGACAATCCGCCCGCTTCGGGGAGCACTTCGTCGTCCTTCTCGCCCACCACATGCGCGACGTCCTGGACCAGGTCTCCCTCGTCCAAGCGGATCACGATGACGCCTTGGCTGTCGCGCCCGGTTTCCCGGATATCGCCGACACCTGTGCGAATCACCATGCCGCCACGCGTGATGGCCATGATCTCCTCTTCTGGCTTGACCGACAACAGACAGATCGCGGGACCGTTCTTTTCGGCGACCCGCAGATTGATGATCCCCTTTCCTCCGCGATTTGTCACGCGATATTCGGCGGGTTCCGTCCTTTTGCCATAACCTTTTTCGGTAATTGTCAAAAGCGTGGCGCCTTCTTCGACCTTCACCATGCCCACGACCGCATCGCCTTCTTCCAGCGAGATGCCGCGCACACCGCGGGTTCCACGACCCAGGTCGCGGAATGCGGACAGCGGGAAACGAATGGCCTGGCCCAAGCGCGTGGCCAAGACCAGGTTGGGGTCGCCTTCCACCAACAGCGTCGTGACGAGCTCGTCGCCTTCGTCCAGCTGCAGGCCGATGATGCCTTCACGGCGGATGTTCTTGAACGATCCGATGTGCATGCGGTTGATGGTGCCGAATTTTGTCGCGAACACGATGCGACCTTCGCCGCCGAATCCGCGGACCGGAACCACCGACTTGAACTTCTCGCCGTCGCGCAGGTTCAACAGGTTGGCAATGTGCGAGCCCTGTGCGGTGCGCGAAACGTTGGGCAGATCCCACACGCGCAGCCAGTAGCAACGGCCCAGCGTGGTGAAGCAAAGCAGGTACGAGTGCGCCGTGGCCACGAAGATCTGGTCGACCAGGTCGTCGCCCTTCAAGCCGGCACCCGTCACGCCTTTGCCGCCGCGACCCTGGTTGCGGTATTCGGTGAGCGGTTGGCGCTTCACGTAGCCGCCGTGGGTCACGGTGACCACCATCGATTCGTCGGCGATGAGGTCTTCCATCGAGACTTCGTCGGTGGCGTCGACAATTTCCGTCCGACGATCGTCGCCGATCTCCTCGACAACTTTTGTCAGCTCGTCGGAAACGATCTGTTCGCGCAATGCACGCGACGCCAGCACTTCTTCCAGGTACTTGATCTTCTGGACCAGCTCAGCGAATTCGGCTTCGATCTTGTCGCGCTCGAGGCCCGTGAGGCGGCGCAACTGCAGTTCAAGGATGGCCTGGGCCTGGATTTCGGTGAAGCCGAACTTCTCCATCAATCCGTTGCGTGCGTCTTCGGTGGTGGTGGAGGCGCGGATCAGTCGGATCACTTCGTCCAGGTGGTCGAGCGCCTTGAGGTAGCCTTCCAAGATGTGCGCGCGGTCGCGGGCCTTCTTCAGGTCGAATGCGGCACGCCTGCGGATCACTTCAAGGCGGTGTTCCAGGTAGTAGAAGATGAGCTGCTTGAGGTTCAGGACCTTGGGCTGGCCGTTCACCAACGCCAGGTTGATGACGTGGAACGGATCCTGCAGCTGGGTGCGCTTGAACAGGTGGTTCAAGACGATGTCGGGATGGGCGTCGCGCTTGCACTCGATTACGATGCGCATGCCGTCGCGGTCGGATTCGTCGCGCAGATCGGCGATGCCTTCGATCACCTTGTCGCGAACCAGGTCGGCGATCTTCTCCAGAAGACGCGCCTTGTTCACCATGTAGGGGATCTCGGTGAAGATGATCGCCTGGCGGGTGCCCACGTCCTCGAAGTGGTGGCGAGCACGTACGACCACCTTGCCGCGGCCGGTGAGCATGGCTTCCCGCGCACCGTTGCGCCCGTAGATGATGGCGCCGGTCGGGAAGTCGGGTCCCGACACGTACTGCAGCAAATCTTCCACAGCGATGTCAGGATTTGCCAACACGGCTTTGCAAGCCGCCACGATCTCGCGCAGGTTGTGCGGAGGCATGTTGGTGGCCATGCCCACCGCGATACCCGTGGTACCGTTGATGAGCAGGTTGGGCAGGGCGGCGGGAAGCACCGAAGGTTCCTTCAACGACTCGTCGTAGTTGTTGACGAAATCGACCGTGTCGCGATCCAGATCCTGGAGCATGAGCTCGGCGGCGCGGCGCATGCGGGCTTCGGTGTAACGCATCGCGGCGGGAGAGTCGCCGTCGACCGAACCGAAGTTACCCTGGCCCATCACCAGCATGTAGCGCAGCGAGAAGTCCTGCGCCATGCGCACCAGGGAATCGTACACCGCCACGTCGCCGTGGGGGTGGTACTTACCAATGACGTCACCGACGATACGGGCGGACTTCTTGTAGGGCTTGTCGTGGTTGAGCGACAACTCGTCCATCGCGAACAACACGCGGCGATGCACGGGCTTCAAGCCATCGCGGACGTCGGGCAATGCGCGCGCCACGATCACGCTCATGGAGTAGCGCAGGTAGCTGACCGACAACTCCTTGTCGATCGCCACGGGAATCACGCGACCGGTGAGGGTCAACGCCGGAAGCTCCGTGACGGGAGTCTCGGGAAGATCGGATTCGGGAGGAATCGGAGTCTGTTCGTCGCTCATGTGAGGTCCTGTCTGTTTGGCGGCGCGGGAGGATTCCAGTCCATCCGCGCAAGGAGATCAAAATCTGTCGGATCGGCCTTGTGGGGCACCATCGCGGGGTGCCCCGATTCCAGCCAGAAATCGTCGGTGTCGGGTTCGAATTCGCCGTGGGGCTTGCGGCCTTCAAGCTGCCAGATTCCGTCACCCATCGGGCGGTAGTGGTCCTTGAACATCGCGTTGGAACCGCGACACACTTTCACCTGGCCCCATTGGGAAGGCTGGTGGTGCGGAAAATTCACGTTCCAGAAGACGCCCGCCGGGGTTGGTGGCAGGCCGGAGGCCAATAGACGGACCGCCCAATCGGCGATCGCCTGGTAGTGAGCATCGTCCATCCCCAGGCTGGACAGCGCCACGGCGGGAATCCCCCACAACGCGGCTTCGCGGGCGCAGGCCGCGGTTCCCGAATACGGGGCGCAGACACCGGCGTTCTCGCCCGGATTGATGCCCGCCACGATCACGTCGGGGCGCCATTCCAATCCGTGGCAGACGGCGTATTTGACGGCGTCGGACGGAAGGCCCCCGACAAGAATTGCCGGCACCCCCCACAGTTCGACACGCTCCACCTTGAGGGGC
>JBDKGS010000200.1:0-8515 GCA_039798065.1 Fibrobacterota bacterium
TCCTTCCCGGCAGGGTCTATGCCTGGATGTCACCGTTTTTCCCCGCGGTTTCCCACGCGGGGCAGCGGCTCATCCAAGCCGCACGCCAACACGAGACGACCCAGCGATCCGGAGCCGAGAATTCGCTTGTCGATTGGCGTTGAACGTTCACCCGTCCCCCCAAACATCCAGGAGTCCATCATGAACGCCATCCCATCCAGGAGTCTCTGCGCCATCGCGCTGACGGTCGTCTTGCTCGCCGCTTGCGGCCCCAAGCCGGCTCCGGGGGAGAAGGATCGCGAAGAGGCGAACAAGGCCTTGGACCAGATGCCCAAGTAGTTCGTCAGGCGCCGTCCTTCCGGTACCCGATCCAACGGAACAGGGCATCGGACAGCTCGGCGGGCCGCAACGGCTTCGTGAGCACTTCGTCCATTCCACACTCCAGACACAGCGCCTGGTCTTCCTGCATCGCCCATGCGGTCACCGCCAGGATGGGAGTGCGGGGACGTTTTTTGTCGTCTTCCCTACGGCGGATCTGACGCGCGGCCTCGAACCCGTCCATGACCGGCATCTGGCAATCCAGAAGGATCAGATCGAAGGGTTCCTCGTCGTACTTGGCCAAGGCGAGCGAGCCGTTGGACATGATGGTCGCTTCGCATCCAAGACTGGCAAGCTGCTTGCGGATGACCACTTGATTGGTGCGATCGTCCTCGGCCACCAGCACGCGCGGCATCCGACCGGCGGGTCTTGCGAGTCGAGGCACCTGCATTTCCAGGTGCGGATCCGAACCCAACTGCTCCGGGGCCACGAGCGGAAACCGCAACCGGACCACCAGCCCTCCGCCTTCGCGAGGAAAGGCGAGAAGCGAACCCTTCATGGATTCGACCATGTCGGCGACGATCGCCAATCCCAGACCCGAACCTGGCACGTCTTCGCGACCGCGCTCCCATTTGCGAAAGAGCCTCGAAGCGTCGCCTTCCTGCAGGCCGGGGCCTCGATCGCGCACTTCCCATACCGCTTCTTCGGTGCCGTCGGTAGCCTTGTTCTCCTGGAACCCGATTTCGATCTCGGTGTGCCCGGCGTACCTCACCGCGTTCCCCGCCAGATTCGACAGAATTTGTCTAATTCGCGCCGGATCGCCCACCATCCGAGGCGTGGACTCACCGAAGACGGCACGTAGGCTCCCGCCTTTCTTTCGCGCGGGCACATCGAACAACCCCACGATTTCCTGCGCCAGCGCGAGCGGATCGAAGGCGACTCTTCGCACCGGAGCGAGCTTCGCTTCGGCTCGCGACATGACGAGCAGGTCGTCGAGCGTGTGCAGCAGCGATTCGGCCGAACGCGTGGCGCTTTCGACGACCTCGCGCGAATCGTCTCCCGACGGAATCTGTCTGAGCACCACGTCGAGCGCGGCGTAGATCGCCTGCAACGGGGTGCGGACCTCGTGGCCCAGGATGGCGAGGAATTCGTTCTTCTCGGCGAGCACGCGCTCGGCGTTGAGCTTGGCGGCCTCGAGCTGGTGGCGCGCCACCGACCGTTCCGTCAGATCCCGGCCCGAGACCAGGAGCCCTTCGATCCCTTCGACGTTTCCGAGATTGCGTACGGTGCATTCCACCGGAACGTGCGAGCCTTCCGCCGTGCGGAACCGGAATTCGACAAGCTCCAAAGCACCCGGCATGGCGCCAAGTTCCGTCATGCGCTCCATCACCCGCACGCGGTCGTCGGGATGGACCAGATCCGCGGCGCTCAATCCCTTGGCGGAAGAGGCGCTCCACCCGAACAGCCGATGCGTCGACTCGCTCATCCAAGTGACCTTGCCCGACTTGTCGACGATGATGATTCCTTCCGGAAGTTCGTCGAGGACCACGCGGATGCGCGAAGCTTCCTTGGCGTGGCGCAGATTCCGTCGCTGCCCGTAGAGTTCGGACACGATCCACAGGAGCACGGCCACCGAGATCACGATGGAAACCCAAGCCAACCAAGGCTGGTTCTGTTCGGCCACGCTCCGGTGCGCATCGGCGAAAACAACGCTCGGCGCTGCGATCAGGGCCACCAGCCACGGGTTGCAGGATTGGCGAAGGAACATCGATCATCATTCTAGGTCGGCGAAGAAGGCTTGCCAAGCGAAAGCGACGGGAAGATCCAAGCCCAACGCTTGGTATCCCCCTTTCCTGTATCCCGTTGCCCCGAGCCTCAGGCTCGGGGATGCGCCTGGTGGTAGGCTTTTTTCAGGCGCTCGACCGATACGTGGGTGTACACCTGGGTTGCGGCAAGGCTTCCGTGGCCCAGCATTTCCTTGACAGACACCAGATCGGCACCACCGTCCAGCAGGTGCGTGGCAAAGGAATGCCGCAAGGCATGCGGCCAATCAGCAGCGTTGGAGCGGCCACCCAGGGCGCAGGAAATTTCGCGCTCCACCGTCCGCCGTCCTATCCGACCATTTCGACCGGGAAAAACCACCGTGCTCGAACTCGCCCCCGATTCCTTCCAACGGGTCAACGCGCGAACCGAGGGATCGGTCAGCGGGACCAGACGTTCCTTGCGACCCTTTCCAAGAACGCGAAGGGTCGCGTGCGCCAGATCCACCCCGCTCCAATCGAGCCCCACAAGTTCGGCCAACCGCAACCCACTTCCCCAAAGCAGCTCGAGCATGAGCCGGTTCCTGAGATGTCTGTCGCGTTGGCCGGGATCGGTCGCCTCCGCCTCCAGGCTTGCCTCGGAAGCGATCGCATTCTCGATTTCGGAGGCAGCCACCACTTCCACCAGTCGGGATGGTCGCTTTGGTGCCGTCAACGCCCGCGCAGGGTCCGATTGCAGCCACCCTTCGCGACGCGCGAGTTTGGCGAACGACCGCAACGCGGCGATCTTGCGGGCCACCGTGGTGGCGGCTCCCCCGCTCCTCAGACGAGATGCCAATTTCCGTCGCAATCTGGAAGCGTCCAGTTCCGCCCACGAAAGCCTGCCGTCGTCGTCGGAAAACATCTCGCGAAGGTCGGCGAGGTACGCTTGCGCGGTGAGAGGCGAATGGCCCAATTCGTGGATATGGTAGGCAGCGAACCGCTCGAGAGCCTGGACGGGATCGGGAAGTCGCATTGGATCGACCGGATCGGCGACAGCATCTTCCCCGTTTCGCCGGGGAGGGTGGAACTCGCCCCGGCCGGCCATCAGGCGGTGGTCTCGACCACCACCGCTTCCAGATCGTATTCGGTGGCGCCGACGATCTTCACGGTGCAGAACTTGCCCGGGTCGGCATCGCCATCCACAATCTGCACGGAATTGTCCACTTCAGGCGCGTCGAATTCCGTCCGTGCCGTGAAGCGGTGCGACTGGCCTTCGGCGACCTCGTCGACAAGCACGGTCAATTCCTGTCCAATTCGTTCCTCGTTGAGTTCCAGGCTGATCTCGGACTGGCGGCGCATGAGGCGCGCAAGGCGATCCTGGGCCACGTCCGGATCGACGGCGTCGGGAAGATCGAATCCGTGCGTGCCTTCTTCAGGCGAGTAGGTGAAGCCTCCCAATCGCTCGAACCGGGTTTCTTCCACGAGCTCCATGAGCTCCTGGAAATCGTCTTCCGTCTCGCCCGGAAACCCGAGAAGGAACGTGGTGCGCAAGGCGATTCCCGGAACCTTCTCCCGGATGCGGGAAAGCAGTTCGCGAAGTCCAGCGCGGGTGTGGCCGCGGCGCATGGACTTGAGCATCTTCTCGGAACCGTGCTGCAAGGGCATGTCGAGGTAACGACAGATTCTGTCCGAGGTCGCGATCAGATCGAGCAGCTCGTCGTCGATGAACTGGGGGTAGGCGTAGGTGAGGCGGATCCAAGGGATGGAGGTCTCGGCCAGGATCTTCTTCAACAGCTTCGCCAGCGAGTTCCCCTTGCCCAGATCCTTGCCCCAGTAGGTGAGGTCTTGCGCGATGAGGATGGCTTCCTGGACACCGGCACCATGGAGGTCGTTGATTTCCTGCACGATTTCTTCGGGCGTGCGCGATTCGTGTTTGCCGCGGATCCCGGGGATCGCGCAAAAACTGCAGACGCGATCGCAACCTTCGGAAATCTTCAGATACGCGGAGTGTGTTGATGTGGTGAGCAGACGCGGCGTGCGCTGCTCCGAAGCGCATTCGGGCTGCAAGCCCCAACCCGACTTCTTCACCAAATCAACAAGCTCGTTGGGCTTGTAGGTCCCGGCCCAAAGATCGACTTCGGGTATCTCGTTCTTGAGATCGTCCATGTAGCGCTGGCTCAGGCATCCCGCCACGACCACTTTTTGTCCGCGTGGGCGTTCGGCGATGCGCGCCAGGATTTCGTTGATGGACTCTTCCTTGGCGGCTTCGATGAATCCGCAGGTGTTGACCACCACCATCGATGCTTGTTCCGGGAATTCGGCCATGCGGAATCCGGCGGTCAAAAAATCGCCGTACACGCGCTCGGTGTCGACCAGGTTCTTCGAGCAACCGAGATTCACCACATGGATCGAAGGGGCTTTCATTCAGGTTCCTTGCTTGGCTTCGTTGGTTTTCTTGTCGACCCAGAATTTCAGGCCCTTGGGCTCGAGAACGGACTTGCCAAAACCTTGCGCTTCGGCGCGGCTTTGGAAACGTCCGACACGGACACGCCAATAATTGCCAGAGAGGGTAGCGTCGCCGGTGGGCACCGGAATGGCGTAGGCCGGGATCCCTTGTTGACCGAGCTTCGCGATCTGGGCCTTGGCATCGGCTTCGGATCTGTGGACGTTGACCTGCAGCACCCAATCACCCGATTCCCCCGGCTGCCCCACGACTCCGTTCGCCACGGGCGCGGTCGTCGGCTCGACAGCTTTTGTCACGGACGCGACGACAACGGGCGCAGGCGCGCTCGCTGGCGATGCGGGATTCGCCACCACGGTCTTTGGGGGGATCGCCGATTCGCTCGATGAACCTGCCTTTTGTGCCGCTCCAGCGCTTTCATTGGTCGCGGCGGTGTCGATTTTCATCGGTTTGTCGCGACGGATTTCCGCAGGTGTGAAGCCGTGCCCGGAGGCGGACCCTGCATCCGTCTGGGCCGTACTTGGCAATGCCTGCTTGGAAGCATCCGATGCCGTTTCGCCTTTGCAGGCGCAAAACACCGCGACCAATGCCATTGCCGTCGACACCCGACAGAAACTGTTCACTGCTGCGCCCATAGATCGGCCTCCACGCGTTTCCGAAAACCGGAATCCGCAAAGGTACCAACCTCGGCGCGCGTCGCCGAGCGGACGATCAGGAAGCGCGGAGCATCAATTCTGCCTGTTCCATGGCTTTTTCGACCTCTCCCGCCATTTCGGCCACCACCTCGTCGCCGAATCCGAGTCTTTTCCAAGCCTCGCCCAATCCCACCGATTGCCTGGCTCGTGGAGGAACCCAGGAAACCGAATTCTGGTCGCAGAGGCTGACGGCGACATGGATCGGCACGATCGAATCCAAGGCCTCGGGTTCGTCGAGCGCCCAACCAAGATCTTCGTGGTAGCGCACGCACCAGACGATGTTTTCGGGCAGTTTCCAGAACTTCTGCAGGAAGATGGACCCCATGATCGCGTGGTCTGTCCCCAGCCATTCGCGCTCGAGGGCGCAGAGGTCGATCGGAAGCGGTTCCGTTCCTTCATCCGCCGTCTGGTCGCAGATGCGGATCAACCGGCGATAGGTTTCGGCCGCGACCAGGTCCAGCAAGAGGGCGCCGATGTCGTGCAGAAGGCCGGCGGTCCAGAGCAGATCCAGCTTCTCTCTAGACAATTTCCGTCTTCGGCCGATGGCTTGCGCGAAAAGCGCCACCGCGAAGGAATGCTTCCAGAAGGCGTCCATGTCGATGCTCCCGCCGCGTTTGGGGAACAGCGACGGCATCACGAGAGCGTGGACCAGCTCCTTGGTGGTGGGGATTCCCAGACGGATGAGAGCACGCGACAGTTCCTGGATGGGCTTGCCGCCCCGGGAATACCAGGCGGAGTTGGCAAGGCGCAGAATCTGTCCGGAGAGTACCGGATCCATCCCCACAAGCTTGCCGATCTTCGCCAGATCGACGTCTTCCTTTGCCAGCTCCCGGTCGAGCCTCAGCAGCACTTCGGGAAGGCTCGGGAGCTTCGCCCCCTCGTTCACGACCACATGGAGCGGGTCGATCACGACGGCTTCTTTGGTCGCGGATTTGGTCATCAGATGCGCATTTTACCATTCCTACCAAAGGCAGTTCCAGTGGCGGATGCGCCCATTTCTGCTGCGAATTGTTTCGGGTCCGGTCCTCTCGAAGAACCGAGACACGAGATGGCTGCCCGGTGCAGTCCAGCTCCCGTTGCGGAAACGCCTACGGGAGGCTCAATGCCCCCCGGACTGCAGCATCCAGAGCCGGTGGTACAGCCCCTGCGCCTCCATCAACTGGTCGTGGGTGCCCCGTTCCCTGATTTCGCCGTGCGAAAGCACCAGGATCTGCGACGCGTCGCGGATGGTCGACAAGCGATGGGCGATGACCACGGACGACCGCTCGCCCAGCACCTGCCGGGTGACGTCCTGGAGCGCCTGTTCGGACTGGGCGTCGATGGATGCGGTGGCTTCGTCGAGGATGAGCACCGACGGATCGTGGCTGAGCGCCCGCGCGAAGGACAATAATTGTCTCTGACCGGTGGAAAGGCGCGCTCCTCGCTCGCCCACCTCGGTGTCGATCCCCATCGGCAGGGATTTCACAAGGTCGCCAAGCCGGACGTGGTCGAGCAGTTCGAGGACGCGCTGGCGCGACACGTCGCGGCCCATCGCAACATTCTCGAAGAGGCTGCCGGGAAACAGGTAGGGCTCCTGCGGCACGATCCCCAGCACCTTGCCGCGATCGTCGTTGGAAAGTTCGCGAAGGTCCATCCCTTCCAGAGATACGCTTCCCGATTGCGGATCATAGAAACGGCAAAGCAGCGCGGCCAAAGTGGACTTGCCACTTCCTGTCGCGCCCACCAACGCCACGGTCTTGCCTGGTTCCACCGTGAACGAAATCGATTTCACCACCGGATGCGCCGGGTCGTAACCGAACACCACGTCGCGAAACTCGACTCGGCCTTGGACCGGACCCGCGAAGGTGCGGTTTCCGGAAGGGATCGCGGTGTGTTCGTCGGACAGCTGGAACACCCGCTCCGCCGCCGCCAGGCTCTGTTGGAGGTTCGTGATGCGATCGGACAGTTCGCGCAGCGGACGGAAGAACATGCCCATGGTCCACGAGAACGCCGCCAACGTGCCCAAGCTCGCGGCCCCCGACTGGAACAGCGTCGCGCCCACGAAGAAGAGGCAGGCGGTGGCGAATTCCGTCATGATGTTGAGAGTGGGGAAATAGTACGAGTAGTACGAGACGTTCTGGAACCAGGTGTCGCGAAGCGCCGCGTTGTGGAAAGCGAAGGACTTCGCGCGCCGTTCGCGCAAGCCGAAGGCGCGCACCAGGGCCGATCCGTCGAGGTTCTCCTGGAGCGAAGTGTTCAGCGACGCCAATTCCTGTCGCACCTTGCGGTTGGATTCGCGAACCTGCAGCCGGAAGATGTGGGTGGCCAGCAGCATGGGCGGAAGGAACGCCAGGCAGCACAGCGCCAACCGCCAATCGACCATGAGCATGTAGGCGGTGCCGAAGACGATCATGAGGATGGATCCGGTCAGATCCAGTACCACCTCGGAGAGCAGGCGGTTCACGGCGTCCACGTCGTTGTTGAGACGCGTCATGAGTTCGCCCACCGGGCGCTTGTTGAAGAACGCCATCCCCTGAGACAAAACGTGTCGCCACAGGTGCGAGCGAAGTCCGTGAACCACGCGTGCCGAGACGTATTCGATGGTCACCGCGCGCAGGAATCCGGCCACGGCTCCACCGGCCACCGCGGAAAGCAGCAGGATCACCATGGTGTGGATGACGGAAAGCGGCACACCCGCCTGCAACCCGTCGACGATCTTGCGCAGAAGGTGCGGACCCGCGAACGGGAGGAGGTCTTCGGCGGCCATCAACAGCGCGGCCAGCAAGAGCAGGTTTCGCACCGGCTTGGCGAACGGCCAAAGCCTTTTGACCAGAGAAGCGTCAGTTCCCTTCTTCACGATTCCTCGATCTCCCGTTGAAGGGCTTGCATGCGCCACGCCTTGGCGTAGTAACCACCCAGATGGACCAGTTGTTCGTGGGTCCCCTGTTCGATGGTGGCGCCGTTCTCGAGGACAAGAATGCGCTGCGCGAAACGGAACGCCGAATAGCGGTGGCTGGTGACCACCAGGCTACGGTTGGCGAGCATAGGGCCCAACCGCTCCAGGATGCGGGTTTCGGTCTGGGCATCCACCGCGGACAACGTGTCGTCCAGCAACAGGACCGGAGCGGATCGGGCAAGCGCGCGCGCCAATGCCAATCTTTGTCGCTGGCCGCCGGAAAGGTTGATGCCCCGTTCGCCAAGCAACGCCTTCAGACCATCGGGGATCTGGGGAAGGTCCTGGGCGAAGCACGACGCTTCGATCCAAGGCGTCGGATCCATCGCGCTGTCCGCTTCGGGACGACCCAGAGCGATGTTGGCCTCGATGGTGTCGGAGAACAGGA
>JBDKGS010000201.1:0-8468 GCA_039798065.1 Fibrobacterota bacterium
CTCGAACACCAACGCTGCCGTCTTGGCCGAATGGTTCAAGGCCAAGGGCTCGTCGATTTCTGTCGTGGGCTGCCCCAAGACCATCGACGGCGACCTCAAGAACGCCCAGATCCCCACCTCCTTCGGCTTCGACACCGCCGCCAAGACCTACGCCGAACTGATCGGCAACATCCAGCGCGACTGCCTCTCGGCCAAGAAGTACTGGCACTACATCAAGATCATGGGCCGTTCCGCCTCGCACCTGGCTCTGGAAGCCGGTTTGCAGGCCCAGCCCAACCTGACCCTCATCTCCGAAGAGATCGAGAAGAAGGGCGAGACTCTCGCGCAGGTGGTTGCTTCCATGGCAGATCTTGTCGAGTTGCGTTCCAAAGCCGGCAAGAACTTCGGCGTGGCCGTGATCCCCGAAGGCCTCGTGGAATTCATGCCCGACGTCAAGAAGCTCATCAGCACCTTGAACGACCTGATGGCCCACGAAGAAAAGGCCTTCGAAGCCGCTGCCGACCAGTCGGCCAAGGAAGAGCTCCTCAAGAAGTTCCTGGACGCCGATGTGGCTGCGACCTACTTCTCGCTCCCCTTCGGCATCCGTGGACAGCTTCTGTTGGACCGCGACCCGCACGGCAACGTGCAGGTATCGCGCATCGAAACCGAAAAGCTGTTGGGCGAGATGGTCACCGCCGAGCTGAAGAAGCGCGGCTCGAAGGCCAAGTTCTCGTTCCTCACGCACTTCTTCGGCTACGAAGGCCGTTGCGCGGCTCCGTCAAATTTTGACGCCGACTACTGCTACTCGTTGGGCTACGTGGCTGCGTTGCTCGTCAACGGCGGCAAGACCGGCTACATGGCCACTTGCTCCAGCCTGACCAAGGGCATCGAGTCCTGGGTTCCCGGCGGCATCCCCGTGACGCAGATGATGAACATCGAGCGTCGCCACGGCCACGACAAGCCCGTGATCCGCAAGGCGCTGGTGGAGCTGGACGCCGCTCCGTTCAAGAAGTTGGAAGCCAACCGCAAAGTATGGGCCGAGACCGAATCGTACGTGTACCCCGGACCGATCCAGTACTGGGGACCGACCGAAGTGTGCGACGCCACGACGAAAACATTGGAATTGGAACAGGGCTAAGATTCCCGACCGTGGGGACACAAGATTTTGTGTCCCCACGGGTTCGATTCGTGTGACAATTTTCGACCTCGACGGTTTTTGACTGTCGGGGTCGTTTTGTTTTTGGGCTCAGTCGCGGGTTTGCTTGAAGGGGAAGATCAGCGTGGAGTCGCGTCCCAGGTAGTGGATCTCCATCTTGCAGGCGCGAGGATTCCAAGGGAAATGCAATGCTCCCTGGAATTCGTCCGCGCTCAAAGGGGCGCGTTCGAACGCCAAGGCATCCTTGTAGTCCACCTTTTGCGAAAGGAGCGAGAGCTCGGCACGCTCCCAGTCGCGATCGGATTTCCATTTCGCGAGATCCTTCTCGTGATCGTCCTTTGATTGGAAGAATCCGCGTTCGGGAGGAGTGCTCCACTGGAGGCGATCCGACCGTTCTTTCAGTTGGGCGATCTGGGCTGACGCAGAGGGAGGGCTCCATGGTTGGACGAGTTGATATCCATTCCCGTTTGGGCACGATCCAGTATCCATGAGCAGGGTGAATTTCCGGCTGTCGGGAAAGTACCCCTTCCCGTCGACCTTCACCATGAAGCACGACAGGACGGTGCCGAAGTGCTCCCGGTAAGGCTGTGGGTAGATTCGGAACACGTGTTTCGCATCGCGGCGTTCCACGGTCTTCACCCACAGTGGAATCGTCACGGTTTCTCCCACGGGTTCGATTTCGTAGCCTCGCGTCGCTCCGGGAGCGCATCCCGACAGACCGAGCACAAGGGCGAAAAGAGCGAGAACAACGGCGGAGATTCGCTGACGCATGGTGATCAATCTACGAATGCCAATTATGCTCTGCTATCGAAGCCTCGACCGCTGCAGCCTTCTACGCCTTGCGGACAAATTCTGAATAGTGCCCCATTGGGCCGAAACCGTCGAACTTGCAGTCGATATTGTGGTCGCTGTCAACCAGGCGGATGCTCCTGACCTTGGCACCGGCCTTCAACGAGGGCGTGATTTGAAATGGTTCCCCAGCTGACCTGAGAGAGCATGAGCAAATACTCCGTGCGCCCTTGTCACCAAAGGTGACCCACCAGGCATTGGTGCGCGCAGCGGTCGAGACGCCCATTTCATAGGCTCCTCAGGACGAACGGAGGAGTAAATGGCTAATATCCTAACAGGCTCTGAGCATCCAGGGATCACACTTGGCGCTCGGGCGGAGCGGCGCACCCACCGCATTCGCGAGAGCGGGGCTCGTAACCTGCCAAGCCGGTGGGGCCACGTTCCAGGGCGCAGCAGCGCTCGAGTTGCTCCAATAGGAGGACCCGCCCCCGCTGCACTCGCGACTTCACTCCCGACACCCCGATCCCCAGACGCAAGGCAACCTCCTTGTGCGGCAACTCTTCGAGGTCCGCCAGCTCCAGCGCGAGTCGATAGGAATCGGGAAGTTGGGAAAGCATGGGGCGCAGACAGGTTGCCAGTTCCCGATGTGGATCGGCAACCTCTTCAGGAGCGGGATGCTCGTCGCCGAGTTCGCTGTGACGTCGCTCGTCGCGGAAGTGGTCCGCGATCCGGTTCGATGCCACGCGGTAGAGCCAGCCTTTGATGGCTCCCTCCGATCGGATTCCCTCGCGCGATTCCAGGAGGCGCATGAACGTCTCCTGGAGGATGCCATCAGCCACGGCCACGTCGCCCACCTTGCGCAGGATGTATCCGTGCAGTTTTGTCCGTGTTTCCAGCCATGCGTCCGTCATGGTTTCCCTCTCCGTGTGAAGTATATGCCTCCGCGCGCCCCCATCGTTGCGAACCGGAATAGCCCGGTCCGAACGCGGGGGGGGGGGGCGGTTTGGGCTCATGGGCGCGGCTTCACGGCCTCGATGCTTGCTGAAACCACGTACCGCGAGATGTCCTGGCCGGGCAGCCAATCCTTCAGAAAGGAGCGGCTTTCGGCAACGGGACGGATTCTGACTTCCCGGAATCCAGCCGTCTTCAGGAATCCTTCGAGCTGCGACGGGGTGGCCGCCCCAGCCATGCAGCCCGTGAAAGCCGCCAGATCGAGGCGCACATCCGCAGGGAGGTCCACGAAAGCGACCACATCCGAAATCGCCAGACGCCCGCCTGGGTGCAACACGCGGAACGCTTCCGCGAAGACCTTGGCTTTGTCGGGAGACAAGTTGATCACGCAGTTGGAGATGATCGCGTCGACGGTCCCGTCGGCGACGGGAAGGGCTTCGATCTCCCCGAGCCGGAATTCAGCCTGGGACAGGCCTTGCCGCCGCGCGTTGGCGCGCGCCTTTTCGACCATGGCGACCGTCATGTCGACACCGATCACCTTGCCTTTCGGGCCGACCTTTCGGGCCGCCAGAAAGGCGTCGAAGCCGGCGCCCGACCCCAGGTCGAGGACGATTTCCCCTTCGGCCAAGGCCGCAATGGCTTGAGGATTGCCGCAACCCAATTCGAGGTTCGCTCCCTCGCCCGCGGCAGCCAACTCCTCGTCGCTGTAGCCAAGCGCGGAAGAGATCGCCCGGGCGTCGCCTCCCCCGGCACAGCACCCGGAGGTGGAACACCCACAACCTCCTCCATCGGCCAGTGCGACCTCGGTGTATCTCTCGCGGACAGCGCCTCGCAGCTCGTCGTTCGTCGTCGTGGACATGTGGATTCTCCTTCTTGTTTCGTGGTTCGCCGCGGATCGCGACCCTCCTAAGACGGGTAAGGGGGGTGGAAAGACGCAGGAATTTTCGAGCGGCGGATCGGGAGGCTGAATTTTGGATCGACGCCTCGGTGCACGGGCCAATGGATGCCAATTTCTGTCGACGGGTTTCGCGGCCAGGCCATTCGCGAAGGCCTGATCGGTGGTACATTCAGGCTTCGAAGCATCGATTTTGAACCGGGAGCCCTGATGCACCTGCGCATGTTCCTTTTCCTTGGCTTGGTCGTGGCTCTGAAGATCTGTGCCACCCCCAGCCATCCCGATGTCTGGCACGTTTCGCCCCTCGGAAACGATTCCGCCGATGGCTCATCGGCGCGTCCGTTCCGCACGCCCCAGCGGGGATTCGCGGCTCTGGACGGAGGCCGCGATTCCTTGCATCCCGATACGCTCTACTTGCATGCCGGGACCTATGCGGTGCCTGGCTCCCAGAGCTACACCCATTCCACCCTCCATTTTCCCGCCAACCATTGCGTGGCCACCGCTTGGCCCGGCGACAGCGTGCTGCTCGACGGGGGCGAATCTCCCACCAATTTCCTGGTCAGCGGATTCGGAAACCGGCACCTGACACTTTCTGGCTTGCACATCCGCGGCGTGGTCAGCTTCATGGCCTGCCCCTTTCTGCGACTTGTCGACAACGACATTTTCGGAGGCGTGAGCGACAATCCCGGCCTGGGGTTCTGGTGCAACCTGCTGTTTTTCCAGGACAACCCGGGGGCGCGGATCGTGAACAACACCTTCCGCGATGTGGTCCTTCCTTCCTGCCAGGAAGGAAACGATGCCATCGAACATTACGGCGCCCACGAGGGAGACGCACCGGAAGACGTCGAATACGCGTGGAACACTTTCCGGAATCTGTCAGGTGGACTTTTCCTCAAGGACAATCCCGAAGGGATCCGCATCCACCACAACCTGTTTTATCGCGTCGCGGGATCGGCGGTGAAGGGATCGAACCAGAATGGCCCCGCCTACGATCCCCGGATCGATCACAACGTGTTCGCGCACAATGGGGGCGCCATCTCCGGAATGATCGATCTGGCTCGTTTCCACATCCACAACAACACGTTCCACGCCAGTCGTTTTGCGGATTTCCACAACAACTGGGGAACGGACGTGACTTGGGAGTGGTTCGACAACCTCAGCACCGGAGCGGGGCCATGGAGCCTGTTCATGGGGTACGAGCCGCAGGATGGACCGTCTGTGCAGGCCAGCGCACTCTACCTGGACCACAACGGCTACGCGCCCGGCACCGGGTGGGTCGACAAATGTGGAAAGGGCTGCCTGGCCAAGTACCAGGATCTTTCCACATGGCAGGCCCATCTGGATTCGATCGGCCGTTCCGAAATTTCCGAACGACATTCGTTCCAGCTCGAGCTTGCGCTTTCCGATACGGGCAGCGCCGATGCGTCGGGATTCAGGCCCACCTCGGCGTCCCCGGCGGCGCTGTTCAACGGGGGGAGAGGTGGCATGTGGCCCAAATACATGGGTGCGTGGGATCCGGAAGGACGCTCGTGGATCGGCGCTTGCTCGAAGGGCATTGGGAAATGCGACGTGTCGGGAATCGCCAGCGGCACAGGAAACACGCGTTTGCCAAATTCTGTCGTCGGCGGTGTGCGGGTGGCCGCGGGAAGGAATGGCTGGAGGGTCGCTCTCGGGAGCGGTTGGGAGAATCCAACTCTCCGGCTGATCGATGCGCGAGGAGATGTCCAAGCGAGTCTGCGCTGGAATCGATTGCCCGCCATCGACGGGGGGAAGATGCTCGATGCTCCGACCATAGCCGGGCCAGTGTTCCTGCTTGTCGAGGAAGCGGGACGGCGATCGACGCGGATCCTGCCGATCCGCACCCACTGACAATTATCGACTTCGACGGTTTTTGTCTGATGGGATCGGTATGCTTTTGGGGATGCCGCGAGATGGCGTTCCTTCGTGGTGGAGGGGATTCCGGATCGGGCCGGACTTGGTAGATTGCCGCCGAGGAATTGGCAAAATGGAGATTCGTGACCGGGTTGAGACCAATGGAAAGGCGACGGACGGCGAGGGCATCGGGCCGTTTCGATTGCGGTCGTGGGATGCGCTGGCCGACGTGGCAGCCTTTCGCGAGCTTCGCTTCGCGGTGCTCCTGGGGTGCTCAGGAAACCTGCGGATCGAGGTCGACGACATGGAGTTCGACGTGGGGCCCGCCCAGGCCATTACCATCACTCCGATGCAGATGGTCAAGGCTTCGGTCGCGACGGGGGTTGGATGGGTTCTCGACTTCACATATGACGGAATTTGTCGCGACGAGATCGATCGGGCGCTGGTCTACGACAACGGACTGTTCTGCCACTTCGGAATCAACCAGGTCCTGAATCTGGATCCCGATGCATTCGCGAGGGTGGAGGGGATCGCGGGTCGGCTGGCCGCCGAGCTGGAATGCGCGCGGTGGGGTGCTCACATGGCCTGCCACTCGCTGGTCAAGCTGCTTCTGGTCGAAATCGCACGCGCCAAACTGGGTGCCCAGAAGGTGCCGCTGTACCGACCCGACGCCCTGATGTTGAGGTACCTGGATCTGGTGCGCTCGAGCTTCCAGGAACGACCGAAAATCCCCTCCCTCGCCAAGCGCCTGGGTGTTTCCGTGGCGACCTTGGACGATGCCTGTCGTCGATCCACGAACGAATCCCCTCAGCAGCTGCGCGACGACCTGGTGGTGCTGGAGGCGAGACGTCTGCTTCGCTACGGTGGCCTATCCGTGAAGGAAGTGGCCGTCTCCCTTGGGTTCGCCGATCCGCTCTACTTCAGCCGTTTCTTCCACAAGCAGACGAGGACCCGGCCACGTGACCAGTTGAGACGCAATCTGTCCTGAGGTATGTGCTGCACAGGGGCGTTGCTGCGAGTTGCTTGTGTCCATGCCCAATCCTGGATTGTCCATTCCCACCAAAGGCAGTCCTCGGCATCCTTGGATGCGTGGAGAATCACCTCCACTCCCAACCAAGGAAACATCATGCGTCTCGACATGGGTACGGTCTGCCCCGAAGTCTACTCGGCTCTTTCGAATCTGGACAAAACTTTCGCGAGCTCGTCGGTGCCGCTTCGCGAGCGGGAGCTGATGAAGGTCCGCGCCTCGCAGATCAACGGCTGCGCGTTTTGCGTGAACTCGCATTCGCGTACCGCCCTTGGTGCGGGAGAATCGGAGGCGCGTCTGCGGATGCTGCCCGTTTGGCGCCACTCCGGAGCATTTTCCGCACGCGAACAACTTCTGCTGCGACTCGTCGAGGAGTTGACCGAGATCTCGAAAACCGGGCTTTCGGAAGCAACCTATCGGAACTGCATCGAAACGCTTGGCGAGCGAGGGACCGCGGAGATGGTCGCGCTGGTGGTTTCGATCAATGCCTGGAATCGCATTGGGGCGGGCTTGGAGATGGTTCCCGATCTGGTCTGAGGTAGGCTCAGGACCGAAGCCCAATGGACAATTTTCGACCTCGACGGATCATAGTTGTCGGGGGCGTTTTCGTTTACGCCTTCCGGACAAATTCCGACTTGAGGGCCATTGCGCCGAAGCCGTCGATCTTGCAGTCAATATTGTGGTCGCTGTCGACCAGGCGGATGTTCCTGACCTTGGTTCCGGCTTTCAACGGGGTGGGCGCCCCTTTCACCTTGAGCTCCTTGATCATCACCACCGAATCGCCGTTGGCGAGCACGTTGCCGTTGGCGTCGCGCACCACGAATCCTTCCTCGACAGGAACTGTCTCAACGGCGGCGCTCCAGCGATTCCCGCAGTCGGGGCAGACAAATTCAGCGCCTTCCTCGTAGGTGTACTCGTACTGGCATTTGGGGCAAGAGGGCGATGAGCTCATGGCGGACGTCTTTCGATAGTGGTAGTTCCCAAACTTAGGTCCCAGGGGTGCTTGGCGGCGCTTCAAGACGCATCGCTCGATTCGCGGCCGTCCTGGAGTCCGGCTCCTGCATTTGGGAATCCAAGAAACCCATTGCTTCTGCAAGGATATTGATTGCATTTTAATTGCATGTCCGGACGATTTGCCATGGCGCTCCACGCCCTTGCGGTATTGGGGGATTCTCCCGAAGGCGCGACCAGCGCCTGGATCGCGGGGAGCGTGAACACCCATGCCGTGTTTCTGCGCAAGATCCTGCGGGCTCTGGTCGATGCGGGGCTTGTGGAAGTGCGCGAGGGGCGCGGGGGCAAGTATTGGTTGGCCCGACCTGCGGGGATGATCCGACTCTCGGAGGTGTACCAGGCCGTCGAGCTCGATGGTCCTCTGGTTCCCACCGAAGCCGAACCCTGCATGCAATGCCCAATCGGAAGCGGCATGCGTTCGGTCTTCCAGGGGTTGGCGGAATCGGCGAGGGAGGCGATGCTGCGTCATCTCCATCGGCAAACCGTCGCCGATGTCCTGCGATCCGCACTCGAATCGTCCAGGCGTCAATCCGGGCGCCTGAGTCTTTGACGGTTCCTGTCGAGGTTCACTAGAGCCTTGTTTTCGGGAATCCAAAAATTCTGAGTCGGAGTTGTTGACTTTTACTGTAACCGTCTGTATTCTAGTTAAAACTGCAATCGCTTTTGATTCAGTAAAAGGAGAAGCCCCATGAAGGTCCTCGTCACCACACCCACCGGCAAGGTTGGCTCCGAAGTCGTTCGCGCACTCGGCGCCAGGAATGTTGCTCGCCGCTTGGCCTTGCGCGATG
>JBDKGS010000202.1:0-8457 GCA_039798065.1 Fibrobacterota bacterium
CCCGGTAGGAACACTTCTTCGATCCGCTTCGCCAATCCCAACAACTGCTGCTCCGGGAACCCTTCGGCGCGGATGGCCTCCACCGCCATGCCCAACTGCCCTTTGCCGCCGTCGATCAGGACAAGATCCGGCGGGTCGGCCTGCTCGTCGCGAACCCGACGGAAGTGGCGCCCCACCACCTCGCGCATCGAAGCGAAGTCGTCGATTCCGTCGACGGTTTTCACATGGAAGCGACGGTAACCCGCCTTGTGGGGCCGTCCATCCAGGAAGTTCACCATGGACGCGACAGTTCCTGTCCCCGACAGGTGGGAGATGTCGAAGCCGATGATGCGCCGCGGCGGCTCGCTCAGACCCAATGCTTCCTGCAAGGCGGCGACAGATTGTGACACGCGGTTGCGCGTCTCCAACTTCGCCAAGTGCTCCACCAAAAGCATGCGCGCATTGGCCAACGCCATGCGGATTGTCTTGAACGAATCGCCCTGCTTGGGTTGGAGCAGTTTCACCTTGCGACCCGCCAAGCCCGACAAATGTTCCTCGATCAACTCTTTGTCTTCGGGCATCGCGGAGATGTGGATTTCCGGTGGCGGCGCCTGCACGCCGGGCGGATAGAAGTCGAGCAGTGCACGCTCCATGATCTCGGCGTCGTCTTCCTCCAACGGACACTTCACGATATGGTGCGATCGATCCAGGACCGCACCTCCGCGGATCTGGAAGCGGGTCACGCAGGCCCACCGCCCTTCGCGGGAAAGCGCCAGCACGTCCAGATCGACGAATTCCCCGAGGTCCATCTTCTGGCTGTTGCGGATCTTCTCCAATGACAGAATCTGGTCGCGCCGCCGCGCCGCCCCTTCGAAGTCGAGCGAAGCCGCCTTGACTTCCATCTCCCTTTGCAGATCCGCGACCAAATCCTGACTGCGGCCTTCCAGCAACAAGATGATCTGTCGAACGATCGGTTCGTACTCCGCTTCCGAGATCGCATCGATGCATGGCCCGTCGCAACGCTGGATGTGGTACGACAGACAAGCTCGGTCCAGTCGCTTTGTCCGCAGATCCAATTCGCAATCGCGGATCCGAAAGATCTCGCGGGCAAGTCCCAGCGTCTGGCGCATCGCCTTCGCGTCGGTGTAGGGCCCGAAGTAGCGGTGTTTGTCCTTCTCCACGCGCCGTACCACTTCCAGTCGTGGGAACGCCTCGCCGAGCGTGAGGCGCAGATACGGGAAATGCTTGTCGTCCTTGGCCAGCACGTTGTACTTGGGACGGTGCTGGCGGATCAGGTTCGCCTCGAGGATCAGCGCTTCCAGCTCGTTGTCGGTCACGATCCATTCGATGTCGGCAACGTGCTTGTGCAGCACCATGGCCGCGCGGTGCTCCGTGTCGCGGCCGTTGAAGTAGCTGCGCACCCGGTTCTTGAGGACCTTGGCCTTGCCGATGTAGATGATCTCGCCTGCGTCGTCCTTCATCAGGTAGACGCCAGGTTTTGTCGGAAGGTCTTCCAGCCGCCGCTGGATGCCCGGCTTCAGATGAGGTTCGGCCATTGGGAGAGAAAGCTACTCGCCTTGGCCCTTTGCGAAACCCTATCGCTGCGATTCCACCTTCACGATGTAGTCCCCGGCGGGCAAACCCAGATCGCCGCGGAGGTCCAACTGGTTCTTCATGAATCCGTCAACACGCTTGACCTGCTTGCCGGCATAGTCGCGCACCACGATTTTCTTGGGCGCTCCAGAAAAGTTTCCGGGAAACACCACGAGATTCCCGGTGGTCTTGAGCGTCGCGCTCAAAGGCACAGAGGTTCTGCGTACGACACCGGTGGCGGGAAGGAGCGAAACCTGCTTGCCGGTGTACTCCAGCAGTGTGTCAGGATCTGTCGTGACGCCGATACCGGTGCCATGGCCGTCCTTCACGAATACGATGTTGAACACCTTCTTCGCGTCCATTCCGGTGAAGCTTCCGTTTCGGGCGCCGATGATGACGTTTTTCGTCTCGTCCACGTAGGTGATGGGGATGGTGGCGTACTTGCCCGTCTCGTATTCGTAGCCGTCGCCCTGGTCCTCGTACATCGTGAAGGATCCGTCGGCACCCGGGTAGATGCGCAGCTCGATGGTATCGGCACGCTCGGTGGCGTACTGGATGTCGGGCCCCATGGGAACGATGGATCCGGCGCGCATGTGCAGCGGAATCTGCGAGAGCGGCGCGTTGACGGTCATGGTGTTGCCGCCGTTGCGCAACTGCCCAGTCCAAAAATCGTACCACTGCCCACCCGGGAAGTAGACCGATCGATTTGTGGCACCTTCGGTGGTCACCGGACTCACCATGAACGCAGGGCCGTACATGTATTGGCTGCCAACCGACTTCACATTGGGGTCGGTGCGAAATTCGAAGACCAAGCTGCGCATCGGCGTGTAGTCGGCGCTGGTGGTCATCCACGCGAGAGAATAGGTATAGGGCATCAGGCGGTAGCGCAACTTGTCGGAGATCAGCAGGTTGGCGCGGGTCTCGGCGGTGAAGGTGGTGGAATACAACTCCTTGCCTTGGCCGCCCTTCATGTTGCCGTGGATGCGGAAGATGGGAAGGAACGCGCCGTACTGCAGCCAGCGCACCATGAGCTCCTGGTTTGTGGCAGTGGAGAAATCGACATTGACGCCCCAATAGCCGCCAATATCTGTCGTCCAGTAGGGGATGCCCGTCATGGTGGAACTCAGCCCGCTGGGCACGCTGTTCTTGAGTGTGGTGAAGTTGCAGGCGATGTCGTTGTTCCACTGCATGGTCGAGTGGGCCTGCTGCCCCGGGAAGTTGGCGCGATGCAGGATCACGGCCCGCTTGTTGGGAATCTCGCTGCGCCAATTCCGATAGAACATTTCCGTCATGGGGAAGGAGTACGAGTTGTAGAAGAGCACCCCTTTTCCCATCGCGGTGTTGACCGTGCGGCGATTCACTCCGTCGGGGTACGGGAACGGCTCGTCGTTGTCGAACCACCAGCCGTCCCATCCCTGCACGGCGGGATCGAAAAAGGACTTCTTCATGTTGGTCCAGAAGGCTTCGCGCGCCTCCTTGTTGTAGGTGTCAATGAAATGCGTGGTGCCATCGGAGGGCCACAGCCAGCCCTTCGCGTCGAAGTTGGCGAACGGCGCCGATCCTTCTTCCAATTGGCTCCAGATCGAGATCATGGTGTGGATGTTGGCGTCGTGCAATTGGGTGATCGTGCTCTTGACGTCGCCATAGACGCTGTTGAAGCAATAGCAACCTTGCTTGCCCGCGCCATCCCAGTAGTGCCAATCCTGCACGATCGCGTCGAGCGGGATCTTGTTCTTGCGGTACCCGTCCTTGACCGCCAGAATCTCCTTCTGGGAGCCGTATTTGTCCTTGGATTGGATGAGTCCGTAGGCCCATTTGGGGAACAGCGGCACCTTGCCGGTGGCGGTGCGATACCCCGAAACCACCTGGTCAATTTCTGGTCCGTAGAAGAAGTAGTAGTCCAGCACGTCGCCGGTTTCCGACGACATGGCGTAGCGCGTGTTGGCGGCGATGTTGCCGGAAAAGTTGACCTTGGCGTAGCTGTCCCAGAAAATGCCGTAGCCTCGGGTGGACACCAGGACAGGAACTGCCGTGCCCTGCAATCCGTAGTCCTGGTCCATGACTTCGGTCTGGCCCTTGTAGTTGAACTTGCCGGCCATGTGCTGGCCCAATCCGAACAAACCTTCGTCGGTTGGCGAATGGAATTCGCCACGCAGCGTGTTGGTCGCGACGCCTTCCACGGTGGCCGCCGTAGCGGTCTTGGCGTATTCGGACAAGACGACTTCGCCGTCGAGGTTCGCGTAGCTGACATTCGCCGTCGCCTTGCTCACCTTGATCTTGAGCTTGGCGGTCTGCAGGACGATGGTGTCCCCGACTTCGCTCTCCGTGAATGCCGGGGTGCCCCATGCCTTGGTCACCACCTTGAGAGGCCGGACAGGAATTGTCGAGGCGGGCGAATAGGCCACCCGCACGATGTCGGCTTGGCAGATCTGGACCTTCATCATTCCTTTGTCGCAGGTGGCCGTGATGCCGTCGGCATCCGCGACGTAGGATTTGACGCTCAGCGCGTTGGCGTTCCCCGCGAAAGCGATCGTCGCGAACAGCCCCCAGAGGACCTGTCGCGCAGATTCTGTCCTGCTCGTTCCTGTCGACGTTCGCATGGATCGCCCTTTCCAGTGCCGTCACCGGTCTTCGTTCCCAAACGCGTTCAAGTCCGATGGAGGAAAGCCGACGGATTCGATGCGCCTTGATCGACGATACGCGGTACGCCGAATCGCGCCACGGTCTTTCCGGTCGCCCGCATTGCCAGATTGGCAATCAGATCGTGCTCGATTGGCACCAATCCCGTTCTTACCGGAAATCGTCCGCCTGCATGCCGAAGAAGCGAATGTCGTCGAGCGTCACCGTGCCGCTGCCGGAAGCGAAGATGGAAAGAGTGGTGACCGAATCATGGACGCTTGCCCAGCCGACGATTCCTCCCGACGTGGCAGCGGGGTCGAAATCCTGCGGACGGACGCGCCAGCGGGTCCAGGTCGAATCGAGGTCGTCGTGCATCCAGGCCTTCGTGACGGCGCCGGATGGAAACTGATGGTCCAACGAGACCGAGAGGATCCCTTTCCCTTTCGCCCAGAACACAATGGAGTCCAAGCTTCCGAAGTTCACCGGATGGTTTGCGACCGTGGTGCCCATCAGCACATAGCCGGGCAACGCGGAAGGCGCATTGTAGTCGAACCGGATCGCGGTGCCGGACCGGCCACCTTCGGCAGATACCAACACTGGGTCAGAAATTGTCGCGGAATCGGCTTGCTTGACGTACCAGGGAGCTCCGATAGGAAGACGCGTGCGAACGACTCCTTGCTCGAAATCGTCCACGAGAACCGATATCCATTGCTCCCGGAAAGTTTCCGGAATCCTCGCCCAGACCGCGATTGAATCCGGCTTCCCGACGGTGTCGGTCGTCGAACGCAGCCGGAAACGGGAGGCCTTGCGGAGCATTTTTCCTTCGATCCGGACCTGGATGCGCGCCCACCGATCCTTCGCTTCCCAGCGGTGGATCGCGAACGGGATCGGGGTTCCGTCCAGCTCTTCGGCAACCAGATTTTGTCCAGAGGAGCCCGCGCGTTCGAAATCGAAATTCGTGGAATCCAAGCGCACCGTCGCGACGACAGGAAATGTCCCGACGCGCATGGCGAACGGGGCGACGGAATCCGCGCTCAACACCAGCGCCGAAAGATTTTCCGTCTCGACGGACCCCCCAGCCACCCGATCCGAGTCGCAGGAAGCACCCAGCAGCGCTGCGGCGAATACGCACCCGATGAATCTCGCGGAGATCATGCCCCCGCCTTCAATGCCGGCATGAGCGGAAAGATCGAAAACGCGACTTGCAAGGCGCGGTCGGGTTTTGGTACATCGCCGACTCTCGCCTGGATGCGCCGGCGGCAATCCTTGAGGATCCCTCGAATGTCCTCGAAAGCCCGCTCGTCGACGGTCACCGTAAGGGTGGAAATGTCGCGAATTTCCCGAGGGAATCGATCCACCGACTCGGCAGCCAACTCCAAAACTTTACGCTGGAATTCGGCAACCGCCAGGCGCCCTTTCTGCCCGTCAACCGTCAGATGCTGATCGACGATCCGAAGCGTCTCTCCTTGGGCCTTCTTGGCGATTCCTAGAGAAACCAGCAGGCTCAGCGCGGCGCGAACATCTTCGACCCGAACCGGTGGGGTGATCCGACTGGCAATTTCCTCTGGGATGGCACGGCCACCCAACACCTCCACCGCGCATCGGACCGCCACCACCCACCAATCGCGCAAGAAGGAGAGCTCGTCCTCTTCCAGTTGGCGACGTGGTACGTCCCGAAGCTCCAACGCCTTGTTGAGGATTTCCTGGCGGGCCGCCTTTCGGCGCTCCCGACCGTAGGAGGTCATCAGAACGAAATATTCGGCGCTGCGTCCCGTGAGCCCCAGAAAATCGATCGCCCGCGAAACGCAACGCGCTGGCAGGTGCCGCTCCTTGTTGAGGACGCGGAAGGTGCCTGCCGGATCGATGCCGAGGATTTCGGCGAGCGCCTTGTACGAAAACTGCGGAGAGGTTTCTTTCCGTTGTTCGAAAACCGCTTTCAGGACCTCGCGGTAGTCGTCGTAATCGAAACCAACATCCATGAACACTAACGTACGACAGTCCGAGGATCCCTGCCATCCGTACCGTTTTTTGGCCATTGCCATTCTGACAAAAGTCGCCGCTTCGCCCGCTCCAGGATCAATACCCCTCCGTGGCTCAGGCGCACAATGTCGCCCTTTACAGGTTCAGTGGGATTTTTCGCGAGAACACCAAACTGCCAACTTGGGTTTGGATGAAATAGACCCCTGACCTGAATCCTTGCGTATTCAGGCGAACCACGTTTCCACTCCCCAACGACCACATCTCTCCTTGCGCCGAGACAAGCTGAACTTTCGACATCGGTGAAGACGAGTGAATCGTGAGCTCGTGTGCGGCAAGTTCAAACTTGGGTTTCTCGAACTCAGCGACCTTGGCGGCTGGCTCGATCCCGCTGGAAGAACTCTTGAATCTCCACCAATTGAAGTTGAACAGCGTGCCCGTTCCACCTTTGAAGATCAGGAACAGATCGTTGACCCCTTTGGCCGCCGCGTCGACCGGACACGATTTGGTCGTCCAGGTCTGCCAGCCACCGGTACCAACGACCGCACAGGTTCCAACCAGCGTTCCAGTGAGGCTGCCCAGCCGGAACTCGATACTACCTCCGTTGGTGGCCGAAGCCACGCGGACATCGACGCTGCTGGCCCCGAGGCCGAAGTCGACGCCCTTGAGCTTGATGTAGTCGCCGTTCTCGAGGTTGGAGAGGACCATTCCTCCGGCGCCTGACTCTGTCGTCACGCCCTTGGACCAAGCCATGGTCTCGGCTTCGTTCTGCTCATACGGATTCAATGTCCCCACCTGCGCGACGCCAGGACCCGATGGCATGGAGCCGCCCCACCAGGGAAGTTTCGGAATGGTGCCGTCGGCATTGTACTTCAGCTCGGCCAGGCAGATCGAGCGCCGCTCGCGGTGGTCGGTGACCAGCGAGAAGTGCAGCGCGTAGTTGAAGCCGAACACGTACGACTTGCCTTTGAAGTCGATGATGCCGGGATGGTTTCCCGATGACTGTGAATTCCCGTCCATGATGGAACCCTTGTAGGTCCACGGCCCAGCGGGACTGGGCCCGGTCGCGTAGCCGATACCTTCTGGGCAGCAAGTCGAGGCGAAGGCCAGGTAGTACAGGTTGTTGCGCTTGTAGATCCAGGGACCTTCCTGGTAGGTGTTGATCTTGGGGACCTTGGTGATGGCGCCAGAGGTGGAGATCATATCGGCGTTGAGCTTCACGTAGTAGGCGTCGGGGTTGCCAAAGTAGAGGTACGCCTGTCCATCGGAATCGATGAAGGGGGAAGGATCGATGTAGGTCCAAGGGTCGGCTGAAACCAAGGCCTTTCCGAGGGGGTCCTTGAAGGGGCCGTAGGGATTGTCGGCGACCAGCACGCCGATGCCCTTTCCGTGAAGCGGGGCATAGAAGTAGAACTTGCCGTTGCGCTGGATCGTCTGAGGAGCCCAGGCTCCGTTGGTCTGCGGGCCCCATGTGAAATTCTTGAGCGTGGCGATGATGCCGCGATCGCGCCAGTTCACCATGTCGGTGGACGTGTAGAGCATCCAGTCGGTCATCTGGAAACCACCGTGCGCGGTGGCGTTGTCGTTGTCGCGGGTGGTGTACAGGAAAACCGTGTCGTTCCAGACCATGGGCGCCGGGTCGGCGGTGAATTTCGTCTGGATGATCGGGTTCTCGGAACACACGATGGATGCCGTGATCAGAAGTCCGAACAAAATCTGTCTTTTCATATGCCGAAGTTACGGTGGTATTCCGTTCGTTCGCGTGAACTTCCAGCGGTTGTCGCATGCCATTTTGGCAATCTCCCCGTTCAGCGCGCATCGTATTGCCAGAACGGCAACCAACAAGAGGCGAATCGCATGGCCCCCATCCAACTGTGGTCGCATTCTTGATTCCGTCCGTCGCCAAAAACGTCTGGTGACCCCGGTTTCCTCACCGCCATTTCAGGCCCACCTCACCCAAAGATCGAAGCATGAAAAAAACCACCTTGATCGCCTTCGCCATGGGTTTTGTCTGCGTTGGAAAAGCGATCGCGCAAGACAAGCTGTACCCGTCCATGTTTCCCTTAGGGAATGTCAAACTGTTGGATGGACCGTTCAAACAAAGAATGGATCTGAACGGCAAGACCCTGCTCGCCTACGATGTCGATCGCCTCATGCAGCCGTATTTGAAAGAAGCCGGGCTGACCGCGAAAGGCGCCGTTTTTCCCAACTGGGCCGGTCTCGACGGCCACGTGGGTGGGCACTATCTGAGCGCGTTGGCCATGCACTACGCCGCCACCGGCGATGCCC
>JBDKGS010000203.1:0-8423 GCA_039798065.1 Fibrobacterota bacterium
GACGCATTGGAGAATGTGCTCCTTCCCTTCGAAATAGAGGTAGATGGAGCCCGTTCCCACCCCTGCCGAAGCGGCGATGGCCGACACCTGCGCCTTGTCGAAGCCTTCCTGTGCGAACACGCGGACAGCCGCGTTCAGGATTTCGTTGGCCTTGTCGCCTTCCTTGCGCCGCATTCTTCGCCCTCGCTTGAAAAATGAATCAGTATTCATAATATCGCATTCTGCGACAGGAAACGCAATGGCTGAGTTTGAGTTTCCTGCGTTTTTTGGGCACCTCAACGTTTCCGTGGTTCGCTTTCGCGGGGTACGCCAGATCCGTTCCACACACGGACCGTACACGGAAACGTGGCCGCCACCATTGCGGGCAAGGCCCCTGAAGGTGGCTCCACCGCGGACTAGTCGCCGTATTGTGGCTCGGCCGTCCGGCCTCCGGTACGGCTGGCGCGGTGCCTGGCTACAGATTTTGACTTCTGCGGATTCGGTGGAAATCGGGTATAATGGAATCCATGAACCATCGCGCATCCACCGGCGTTTTCTCGGCAGTTCTTTTGTTGGCGATAACCACCGTTTCGCAGGCCACCACCATACGGCTCGATACGACGCGAGCCTACCTGAAGACGGGACAGCTTGCCGCCAAGCCCGGTGATACGGTGTGCATCGAACCGGGGCGACGCAAACTCCAATACATCCAAGGGATCCACGGTACCGCCCAGGCGCCAATTCTTGTCACCAATTGCCCCGGCGGAAAAGTCCTGATCGGGACCACGCACTACTACGGATTGTTTTTCGACAGCGTGTCGCATATACGGGTCACCGGTGGCCTGGACCCGGCGATCCCGTACGGCATCCATGTCGACGGCACCGCGTCGGGGAGCGGCGTGAGCGTGACGGGAATGTCGCACCACGTCGAGATCGACCATCTGGAAATTTCGGGGACAAATTTTGCCGGGATCATGGTCAAGCAGGACTACGATGGGAATCCCCCTTCGCCGTTGCCGTTGTTCCCGGGGTTGTCGATCCACCACAACTACATCCATCACACCGGTGGCGAAGGCATGTACCTGGGCGAGACCAAGAGCCCAGGCCAGATGTTTTCGGAGGTGGAAGTGCACCACAATGTGGTGATCCACACGGGTTGGGATATCATCCAGACTTCCAACATGGACGGGGTGCGCGTTCATCACAACGTCATGATCGACGGTGGGGTGAAGAACGAGCTCTACCAGGCCAACGGCTACCAGGTGGGCAACAATGTGAGGAACCTGCGGTTCGACCACAACATCGTGATCGGCACCAACGAAAATTCGATCAACTGCCTGGGCGGCGGCAAAACCCTCATCGATTCGAACTGGCTGGAAGCGGCGCACGGCCCGCAAAGCCTCTTCATCGAGAACCACTCCTTCGCCGACACCGGCGACACCATCGAGATCCGTGACAATTATTGGAAAAAGCCGGTTCGCCTGGTTTGGAAGAACTACGACGAGGTCAACAAGGTGGTGTTCGCAAACAACCGGTTGGAACCCTACGACACTTTGATCTACTACGCCAGCGGGGCGGGGACCAAAACGACGACCATTACGGGGACAGGGATCCAATCGATGGCCTCGTTGATGTTCGAGGACTCGGCGAACGGCGATTGGAGACTCTCGCGCTACAGCACTCTGGCCCACTGGGATCTGGGGATCGGGACCGTGGGAAGCGTCTCGTCGGTGAGGGGCGAGTCGAGGACAAATCCTGTTGGATGCGACCGCAAAGCACGGACTTACGGTGTCTCACAGCTACCGATTTTGGTTGTTGAGCCGTTGGGGCGGAAGAATTGAGATGGTGATCGGTCGAAGCGCGATTTGCCAATTTCTGGTGCATTCGTTTCAGGCCGTTTCAGTTGGTTCGGAGTTCGTGCGCAGGCGACATCCGTTCTCTCTGGTGCGGATTCTTTCGATGATCTTGGTGACAACTTCTGTCGGTTCCGAATTTCCACTGGTGACTGTGGCGTCGGACAGTGGTCGTCGATCGATCTCGAGTCGGGATTCCGCCAAGGCTGCGGACGCAGCGCGTTCACGAAGAGACATGGACAAAATTTGCACGGAAGGGATTCGATTCGAACCGGATCTCGAACCATCCATTTCTGCGAAGCCCCAGCCAGCGGTTTCAGTTTACTCCAGTGCTACAAAGCGCGGTGACTGCAGGTCTCAACGGAGGTTGGAGGAATTAAAAGGACAGCTTTTGGGAAAGATTGAGGAGATCAACAGACGAGGCCGTACCAAGTTGGCAGAATGCCAAAAGCTAGGCGAGAGTGAGCGGAAAATTTGTTGGGAAAACACGAGCCCATTGCGAGACGAGAGAGTACGAATCGAAGCCAAAATTCGACCGCTGAGCGATAGTATTCGACGGCTCGCTAGTCTTTGCGACCCCTTCCCTGACGCTCGTTTTTGTTTGATCGATCTAAGCGAAAAGATCGTACGTGAGAATTGTACATCGAAGGGAGATCCGGTTCGCTGCGAAGCGGGATTATTCCACTTGGCAGACACTGGTCTAATCCAGGATCACCGAATTGGTCTATGGCGACGCGATCATTTTGAATCTCAGTTTCAGAAATGGATGGCCAACGATAGGCGTGGGAAAGAGCCCATTTTGATCCCTCCCGACTATTCGAAATCCTTGACTGCGCATCGTCGGTATCTGGATTCGCTCCCCAAAGGTGGCCGACGTGATGTGATCCTCTACAGAACTGGCTTCATCCATGGCCTGATGGGACAACCAGAGCTGGCGGTGCCGTTGTGGAAGAAGCTGTTGGAGGATTACCCATTGTCCAGGCAAGCCGCTTCCGCACAAGTGCGGCTCGGCGAATTCCACTTCGCGGGCGGAGCGTTCGATTCCGCCAATACCCACTACGGGAAGGTCGAAGTACAAGATTCGACGAAGGGGTATTGGTGGGACCGCGCCTTCTACCACAAGGCCGAGGCGCTCTTCCGGACCGCGAACTATCCGGCGGCCATCTCCACCTACTTCGAGTACCTCGAACGTGCGGACAAAAAACGGTTTCCGGGGGATTGCCGTGCCTTTGCTGTGGCCCGGCTAGGGCAGAGCTTCGCGGAGCTTCCGAACCATTACCGCGAGGCGGTCGAATTCTTCCGGCGCAACGGGAATCGTGGTTATGCCGACACCGTCTTCTACGAACTGGCCATGAGCCTTGCGCGAAACAAGGGATCGGAACAGGCGGCACCGGCCATGGGACATTTCCTGTCGGCGTATCCAGATGACCCTTTAGGGAAACCCTTGCGTCAAAAAATGACCGATACCGGAGCGGTGTCACGGTAACGAAAAATGGCCGATGGGGGCGTTACCCAAAATGGGCGGAGACCCCGTAGCGTGGCCGAAACTGGAATTTGAACGGCGAACGGCCTCGCGAGGAGGCTCCGTCGCGAAGCTCGCGTAGCGGGCGGCGCGATAGCACCCGGTCCGCGGCGGTCGTCGCTGTCAAAATCCGTCGTTCGCCGCGGACGGCCCCAGACGGAATCCGCCGCTTGCCAATTTCCGTCAGTGCCCTTTCGGTCCGGGCGCGCCCACCGGGCTGTCTTCGACCATGCGGTTCACGTTCCACATGAGCGGCAGCGTGATCAGCATGGCGGTGGCCACCACGATGCCCAACATGGGGTAGTGCTCCAGCGGGGAATGGGGTGTCGCTTGGAACACGATGGTTCCCGCGATCCAAGCCGCCACGCCGCCCGAGATCTGTTGGATGGAAGAGTTGATGGACATGTAGGCGCCGCGATCGCGCAGTTCGGGGACGCCCGAGGCGAGAGCCGATGCCGACACCATGCGCGCGTTGATGGTGATGAACAACAGGATGTTGATGGCCACGACCACCCACAGCGGCGTGATGCCCAGACGCGTGTACCACAGCACCATGCCCATGCACGACAACGTGCCGATGACAAAAAGTGGGAACTTGCCGATGCGGTCGCTCAGGCGGCCCAGATAAGGCCCGGCGATCATGGAGCAAAGGCCGGTGGACACATACACGACGGGCAGCTTGTCGAGCGGGATCCCCAGGTTGTTGACGGAAAATGCGCTTCCAAAAGGCATGAGCATGAAGCCGCCCGTGGCCAGCAGGATGGTGGAGGCGAAGCCCACTAGGTGGCGCGGTTTGCTGGCCGTGGACCACAGGTGCTTGAGCGGATGCTTGTTGGTCTGGTGCTTGAGGTGCGCGTCGATGGGGCGCAAATTGACGAACACGAAAATCCCGACGACGGCCCCGATTCCGGCGATGGCAAAAAACGGCATGTGCCAGCCCCAATGGTTGGACAGAACCAGTCCGATGGGAATGCCCAACACCTGGGCGGCCGAGAACGAGGTTTGGACGGTGCCCATCACCTGGCCACGCACGTTCATGGGGAACAGATCGGCGATGATGGCGAAGCTCACCGAACCGATCACCCCGCCGAACAATCCGGTGAAGATCCGCGCGAACAACAGGAATTCGTAGCTGGTCGCCAATCCGCACAACAAGGTGCCCACGATGAAGCCCGTGAAGAAGAACAGCAGCAGTTTTTTGCGGTCGAAGCGGTCGGCGAATCCGGCGGTGAGCAATCCCGCGATTCCGGCGCTGAACGCGTAGGCGCTCACCACCATGCCGAATTGCGCGGTGCTGATGTGGAGATCGCCGATCAGGATGGCGCCCAGCGGCGAGAGGATCATGAAGTCGACGATGACGGCGAATTGCAGGAAGGCCAGCATGTAGACCACGAAGCTCTGGTAGCGCGTGAACTTGTGCGGGACGGTAGCGTTGGATGTGTCTGGCATGTACAGGTGAATGGGTATAAAAGTTTGGAGCATTCGGCATTGGAGTTATCCTTCGAAGCATGGCTGTCGAGAGCAAAGTCCAGCAGGATCCGGGCATGTTCAGGGCCTTGAAGAGTCGCAATTACCGGCTGTTTTTCGCTGGTCAGGGGATTTCGCTGATCGGGACCTTCCTGCAGCAGGTCGCGTTGGGTTGGTATGTGTACGGCGCCACCGGTTCCAAGATGCTGCTGGGGACTCTCGCCTTCACCAGTCAAATTCCGTCGTTGGTGTGCGCGCCTTTCGCAGGCGCCCTTGCCGATCGGTGGGATCGAAAGAAGGCCTTGATCGCCATCCAGTCGCTTTCGGGTTTGCAGGCGCTGGTGCTGGCTGTCCTGGTGGCAACCGATAGGGCGCCGATCTGGTCGCTGCTTCTGCTGTCGGGAGTGCTCGGGGCCTTGAACGCCTTCGACATCCCGTTCCGCCAGGCCTTCGTATCCCAGATGATCGACGACAAATCGGTTCTGGCCAACGCGATCGCTCTCAATTCGGCGTTGTTCAACGGTGCGCGATTGGTGGGCCCATCGGTGGGGGGGCTGCTGGTGGCTGCGGTGGGCGAAGGGACATGTTTTTTCTTGAACGCAGCCAGCTACCTGGCGGTGGTGGCGGCGCTGGTGGCCATTCGGCCAATTCCTGTCGCGAGCGTGCCACGACAGAAATTGTACAACGAGATCCTGGAAGGCGTGCGCTACGTGGCGCGGCACCGACCCATCAGGGATCTGCTCCTGCTGGTGTCGGCGGTGGGGCTGCTGGGCTTGGCCTATCTGGTGCTGTTGCCGGTGGTTGCGCGCGACCTGTTGCACGGCGACGCGAAAACGTTGGGGTTCTTGATGGCGGCGGGTGGTGCCGGATCGTTGGTCGCGGCACTAACCTTGGCTGCGCGCAAGAGCGTGCGGGGCCTGATGACCCGTATTGCCGTAGCGGCCTTGGTTTCGGGGGCGGGTGTGATGGCCTTGGCGTTTGCTTCCCAACTTTGGGTTTGCATGGGTTTCATCGCCTTGACAGGTTTTGGTTTTGTCACCTGCGCGGGCGGGGCCAACGCCGTGATCCAGACCTTGGTCGACGACCGTTACCGGGGCAGGGTGATGTCGCTGTACACCTTGGCGTTCTTGGGGACTTCCACCTTTGGAAGCCTGGGGGCCGGATGGCTCGCCGACCGAATGGGTGTCCCGTATTCGATGACGGTGTATGGCGCCATGTTCCTGTGTTGCGCGGCAGTCTTCGCGGTCCGGTTGCCGGGACTGAGAGCCGATGTGCGCGAGAAGTACGCGAAGATCGGCGAGATCCCGTAAAGCGGTGTTCGATCACCTCGGGCACGTTTCCACGGTAGCCGAGTTTTACAGCTTCCATCAGGAGATGGCCAGCGCGACGCGGCGAAGGTGCCTAGATTGGCACAGATGCGACGAATCGGTGGAGTTCTTGCGAGTTTGACGGTCTTGTCCATGGGCGCCTTTGGTTGGGAGTTCGGCAAGGCCTACCCGTTGCCTGTGCTCGCACCGATTGGCGAGTCGGGACGCTCCGACACGGCCTACTACTTCGAGGCAACCAAGTCGGGTTCGCCAAAGGCTTTCGCCCGCACAACCGTACCGGTTCGTGAAAGCGGGTTTGGTGCCATGTTGCTGGACACGTCCGATGCCACCGGCAATACGTTCTGGCTCTTGAACGACCGGGGGCTTGCCACCAGCTACCAGACCACCACTCTGGAAGCCAAGATTTTCCCTTTCCCCAACTACCACCAGAAGCTGGTGAAGGTGCGGGTGGACGGATCTTCACTGCAGGTCGTGTCGGTCGATTCCATCCGGTCTTGGGAATCGCCAACGGTCTACACGGTGGGATTGCCGTCCAGCAAGGTTTCGCCCGACGAGGTGGCCTTGAAGGCGCGCATGGATGTGGCCTTGGTCGACGAGGCGGCCGTTGTTTCGCCTGTGCCCAACGGATACGACTTCGAAGCGCTGCGCCGCCTGCCTTCGGGGAACTTCCTGGCTTCCGACGAGTTCGGGCCCTTCCTGACGGAAATTGACGCCACCACCAAGCGCATCGAAAGGGAATGGTATCCGGGTGCGGGCTTGCCGAAGGTTTTTGGAAAACGCCGCAACAACCGCGGATTCGAGGCCATGTCGGTGACTCCTTCCGGAAAGGTGGTGGCCGCGTTGCAGTCGGCCGCGTGCAATCCCGATTGCGACACCAAGAGTTCGCGGGCGATCCGCGTCTTGTGGTTCGATCCGGCGACCACGACGAGCAAGGAGTACGTCTATCTCGCCGATCTGAAGGGCGCCTACCGGCGCGACGGGGCCGAGGTGAAGCTGGGCGACATGGTCGCCTTGTCGGAAACCCGATTTTTGACCGTCGAACATGGCAAGGACGCGTTTGACAAATATTGGATCGACATCGTGGAGTTCGATCTGTCGGCGGCCACCGACATCCACGACGGTTCGGACAAGGGCAAGGGCAGGACATTTTCCGGCGGCCTCACTCCGGAAGAGTTGGGGATGGACACCTCGACGACGATCTGGGCCACGGCGGGGATCGCGCCCGTCGCCAAGACGGTGCGTCGCGCCGATTTGTTGTCGGGTGGAACCGTCTGGACAAGCCAAAAGCCGGAAGGATTGGCGCTGTTGGGCGACTCCGCTCTGGTGTTGCTCAACGACAACGATTACGGAGCCAACGACAAGGACGCGGACGGCATTCCCCATCTCCTTTCCGATGCGGAACGATTGGTGAACATCGTCTACCTGAGGCAGTCCTCATGGACGGACATCCGTTCCCGCCACCCGAGGGGAGAAAAGGCCGTCCACGTCCGACGTGTGGGAGGTGCTTTGAAGGTGACGACAGATCTTGTCGGTCCGGCCTCGGTTGGTCTGCTCGATCCGTCCGGGCGTCGGTTGGCCAGCGCCATTTCCATCGCCGGTGTGGCTTCCCTGGAATTGACCGGGGTGCCGGAAGGATTGCACCTGGTCGAGATCCGCGCTGCCGGAATGCGGCGTGCCGTTCCCGTGCTGGTCGCGCCTTGAGGCCATCGGCGTGGCGCTTGGAGCCTGACCACGGCTGACCTCTGGTTGTTTTCGCAACGGCGTCGGGTAGAAATCATCCCCGCTTGCCAGAATGGCATGTGCAGATTTTGACGACCACCCGATACGAGATCGTTCGCGGAGAGACGCACATGACATCCGGACTTGCCCGATTCGATGCGCATTGCCATCTGTTCAATCTCAAGTACCTGTTCCTGGAAGCGGGCGACATGCTCCTGGATGCGGTTCTTGGTTCGTACCCCCACGAAGGGGGCCCTGGTGAGGTCGTTCCGGGCAGCATCCAGCAGGTCACTGCCAAAGGGAAGATTCGCGACTTTCTGAGGTGGCTCAAAGGCTTGGAAGAGGCGTGTGTCGGGAGCGAAGAAGAACACCTGGACGCGGTGTTGGCGGCGGGTAGAAAAAGTTGGGGTCCCCAGTCGCACCTGGCTGCGATTCCGCTGATGATGGATGTCTACTACATGTTCGCGCCCATCCTGTATGCCGACTCGTTGCCAGTGGCACCGATGCCGAAGAAGTCGCGTTTGGATGTTGGAGTGTTGCGGTGGGGCAAGGCGC
>JBDKGS010000204.1:0-8414 GCA_039798065.1 Fibrobacterota bacterium
ATCGGCTTTTCCCGTGTGTACCTTCGGGTCCACTACCCCACCGACGTCTTGATCGGGGCTGGCCTTGGATTGCTGGTGGGTACGGTTTCGCACTACATGCCTTTCTTCTCGAGCCTCTGAAACCAACTCGAAACCTCCGTGGCCCCAATTCCGATTCATTTTTGGATGAATGACGAATTGCGATAGACCACCGCGTATCTGGTACGGGGTCCAAGGCGAGGGCCGAGGCCACGCCAGCCGCGCCGCGAGTTTGTCGGCGGCCTTGCGAAGCAGAGGCTGTTCCGTGAGGATTTTCGCCGGAGGCGAAGCGCTCGGGATCGTCGGCAGCGATCCCGGCATGGTCGAAATCCCATCGCTGCGCTTCCATCGGAACGGGCGCCAGATCTCGTTGGCCAAGACGGTGAAAGCCAATCTGACGCACGCGCCCGAGTTGTTCGGAATCAACGGTCCCGTGTCGTCTCGACTCGACATGGAAGCCCGGACCGACAAGCCAGATCTTGTCATCTCCGACTTCGAACCCTTCCTGGCGCGTTGGGCCGGCAAAAATCGCGTACCGTGGATGTCCATCGACCACCAGCACGCCCTCACCGACACCATCCTGCCGGCACTGGGGCCTCGCCTGGACCTGGAGGGACGGATTTTGTCCGTGTTCGTGGAATGGCTCGCTCCGTCTCGGGACAGGATCGTTTCGAGCTTCCATCATTTCTCTCCGCGGCAGGGCACCCGAGCCCGATTCGTCGGCTGTTTCCTGCGACCGGAAGTCCTCGACGCCACCCCCACCGACAACGGGCACGCATGCGTCTACCTCAAGGATCCCGAGCTGCTGGGACGGGTCGCGCTGCTCGCCGCCGCACGCCCCGACGTCCGCTTCGAGATCTGGACGGATTCCATCATCTCGTTGCCATCGAACGCGGTTTGTCGACCGCCCCATCCAGTGGATTTCCTGCACAGCCTGGCTTCCTGTCACTGGCTTCTCACCACGGCGGGCAACCAGCTTCTGGGCGAGGCTCTCCGTCTTGGCAAACCCGTGCTCGCGATCCCCGCGCCCGGCCAGACCGAACAGATCTACAACGCCATGGCCTTGGTGGATTCGGCATGCGGGGATTGGAGCAAACCCGACGAACTCTCGACAGAAACTGTCGCCCGCTTCCTCGGTTCGCACCCTCGTTACGTGAAAGCCTGCCAAGCCCGCAACGAACATCCCCACCAGGTCGACGGCACGACCGCGGCCACCGAAATGGTCATGGAGCGGCTGGGGTCAGCGTGGCAGGATCAGAACCGTTTGGGAACCCGTGCCGTAGTCGCCGGACCAGTGGGCGGCCATCACACCGGGGCGGGGAATGTTCCCGTCGGTTGGAGCCCATAGGACATTTCCTGTCTGGTACGCCCCCGAGCGTCGGAACAGAATCCGTCCACTCGGTGAAATCAGCGTCAGTTCGAGATTTCCCCCTCCCTGGGCGCTGGAATTGCGGAAAACCAACGGCTCCGAAGCGGCCCGCCAATACTGGGGAAGCATCACGCCTCGGACGGAGGTCAGATCGGGAAAGATTCGCCTCAGGTCGGGTAGGCCGTACCCGAGGACGGAATCGGGCGCCGAGGCCAGGCTGCCGGAGGCCTTGATCTGCGCAAGCAGGCGCATCGCGTCCACGCCCGGCTCGAGCTGCAGCGCGAGGGCGGCGAGACCTGCGACCAACGGTGTCGCGAACGACGTTCCCTGGGCTTGGAGTTCGTATTTGTCGGAGCCTTGGAAACCCGCAACCGGTACTTTTTCACCGAACGCCGCGACATCGGGTTTTGGGCGACCATCGGCAGTGGGACCGTAGCTGGAAAAGTACGAGGCGTTTTTCGCCAAGTTCATGGAGCCCACGACCAGAACGGAATCGGCATCGGCGGGGGAACCGATCGACCGCCCCCCCAGACGCCGATCATTTCCCGCCGCCACCACCACGAGCACACCGCGCCGCGCGGCGGCGGTTGCGGCACGAGTGGCGATCCGCGTCTTGCCATCGAAGGTGGACCAGTCATGGAACCCAACCTCGTCCGCATCGGATAGGAATCGATACCCCAGCGAAGTCGAAATGATTTGGGCGCCCGAGTCCACAGCCCGCACGATGGCGGCCGCCAGGTTGTCCTCTTCGGCATCCGATTCCGAGGCGTCATCCTCTGCCCGGTAGAACAGGAAACGCGCATTGGGAACGATGCCCGGAAGCTGGTCCCACTGTGACCCGATCAATCCGAACACGGCCGTTCCGTGGATGTCTTGATACCCCGCCGCGTTCAAGGTGTCCCATGGGTTTGGGGATTTGTCCACGAAGTCCCATGCGTCCTTGATTCGCACCGACTGCATGACCTTGTGCGAGGGAGCAAACCGCCCATCGATCACGGCCATTACGATTCCGTTGCCCGGCGCCTCGCGACGAAGCAACAACGACTGGCGAACGCTTTCGATGCCCATCGCGTCCCAGAATTTCTGCAAGGCCTCGGTCGCCGGATCCACGCCCGCAGTGACCGTAGCTCTTGCCGCAACGGGTGTGAGCGGCTTGTCGACTCGCCCTTTGGCCACCGGCCCCACATCCAGCACGCAGGCGGGTAGGCTTGCTCCCGAAGAAGCCGTTGCGGAAACAAGATTTTCCCACTTGTATTCGTTGCGGAGTTTCCAGCCTCTGTGTCGCAAGGAATCGAGCAGGTCTCGCCGAAGCGGCGCGTTTTCCCAGTCGCGACTGCCTTCCGGAGCGGATGTCGCCTTGCCGCACAACTTCAGCCATCGGGCCGGAGCCTGGGCTTGGATCGCTCCCACAAGAAGCAACAATGTCAAACGGACCATCAGCATTGCTGTACTAGTATAATTCCGCCAACGTCCGCCAGGCTGCCTGTCCGTTCAGGTGCTTGTTTCGCCCGATCCCGGGGGTTCGGGAAAGTGGAAAAACGGAACATCCTCGTTCCAGTTGGACCCCGACAAATCCCTGATGTCCTGAGGCCTGAAGGACAGCATCACCTCCTCCAAATCCCCTTTGCTGAATCGGGGAATCTGGAAGTACGAGGAACTGGCGGCTGGAACTTTGGTCGACATGGAATCACCTCCGAAGATTCGGGAGTATCCCACCGAGTCGGCGCGTTCGTCCATACCCAAAAAAACAAAAGCCACCGGTCCATTTTGGAATCGGTGGCCTTACGCTTCGGATCTCGCCGCCGGAGTCCGGCGGGAGCCTTGGCTCAATACTTGTTGTTGCGCTTGCCCGAACCGTCGATTTCGTAGGCGATGGTCGCAACAGGGCAGCCGTCGCAGGCTTCCTTGATCTCGGCTTCGAACTTCGAGACGTCGACGCCGGCCTTCACGACCATCTTGTCCGGAACTTCGAAGACCGCGTCGCAAACGGCTTCGCAAGCACCGCACATGGTGCATTCGTTTTCGGTCTCGTCGAGCCAGACTTTGGTGATAGCCATTGGGCACTTCCTTCGGTGAATGATGTGATGTATGGTGGATGGGTGGAGAACGGCCAAAAGGTAGCTCCATCGAGCCGGAATTCGGTGATCCGCCCCCCCCTCCAACCGACGCGTCCCGAGTCGTGCCAATTGTGGTAAAATCCCAGCGTGACGATTTCCGCCATCCTGTTTTGCGCAGCCATCATCCTGTTCGGCAACGAACACGCCCCACCGGCAGGGGCCGTCCACGCGCCGGTCGCGACCTCGACGGCTCACGAATCAGCCGCGCCTTCGAAACACCCGCTGAAGGCGGGGCACGGGGAAACCGCTCCATCAGGCGAGGTGCATCCTCCGACACAAGCGGGCCACGAGCCGCCCACCGCGCACAAACAAACCTCCTCGACGGAATCTGACCACGGCGACACCACGCCCCACGCGCCACCCTCGGGGCAAGCCACCGCTTCGCACCCCGCCGCGCACGACAAAAAACGTCAAACCGTCCACGCCGCCCCAAAGTTGCCCGAGCGCCCGAAAGGAATTTTGTGCGGAGCGCTGCCGCCCAAAAAAATCACCTGGAAATCCAAGCAAGGCCCGTTAACTCTTGTTGGCACCGTGGTCATCGGGCCCGGCGCGGAACTGAACATCGGAGCCGGAACCGAAGTCAAGGTCGGCGGATTCGATTCTTGCCCCGATTCGGGATCGACCGCCACCAACGGCAGAAGCATCGCCTTGGTGGTTCGAGGCGGCAAATTGCGCCTGGATGGCTCGGCCAAGAAGCCCATCCGCTTTGTGGTGACCGCCGCCGGCACCGGGTACCTCTGGAACGGGATTCGCGTGGAACGAGCCTCTCGGAACGAAGACGCGCGACTTCGTTGGATCGAGTTGTCCCGGGCAACCAAGGGCGTTTCGTTCCTAGCCGGAGCGGGCAGCCTGGAGCACGCGGTGGTGGAGGACTGCGGTATCGGAGTCGCATCACTTCTGGGTGCCAGTCCCACCATCAGCCATTCGGTGATCGCCCGAAGCGGCATCACCGGGTTCGCCTCCAACCGTTCGGCCACACGGATCGTGTCGTCGCTGGTCGTGGACGGTGGCGATGGAATCCGGTTCGACGGCGTAGGACTTTCCTCCATCTCCACTTCGTGCTTCTGGGGCCAATCGGGGACGGAAATTGTCCGCGGACCCGTCGGTGTCGGGAGTTGGAAAGGCGACTCGGTGCCCGATCGGTTCGGCAACTGGAACCGCGACCCGGTGCTGCGAGGTTCGGCGACGCACGAGCGCATGCTGGCCGAGGCCAGGAAATCGATGGAAGCGCAGCCCTGGTGGAAACCACGGCGGCTTCCCGAAGATCCTGTCGGATCGGGTCGGTGGTCGTTGTCGCCTTTCAGCCCGCTGATCGACAAGGGCGAAACGAGATTCTGTTCCGATACCGACGGAACAAAATGCGATATCGGCCTTTGGGGAGGTCGATAGACCATCCTGCAGCGACGCAGCCCCGAGGAAGAGGATCTAGACGGTTTTTGTCTCCTGGGCCGAATCCGGTTTCCTCTGGTGGCGAACTCCGAAGGCGAAGTAGGCCGTGCCAACCGACGAAGCCACGACGGGCCCCGCCACAGTCCAATCGCGGAACCTGAAGCTTCCGTCGAGCAATCCCACCGGTGGCGTCTGGAGCAGACTGCCGAAGGCGGTCTGGAACTCCTCCCGGCTCTGCAGAAGCCCGCAGATCGTATTGCCCGCCTCCCCCAGTCCGTCGACCCAGATCTCGGGGTCGAGATCGGGTCGGAGCGCCCTGTGCATCCGCGATTCAGTGGCCACCAGGCATTGGCATTGCCAGCCGGAGTTCGTGAATCCGACCGCGGCCCCCATTTCCACCGACAACGAAAATTCGGGCAACGGCACCCAACCCGGCCCCGCCACCACCGGCATCCTCAGGACATCGCGCATCGCCTGCAACGCGCACAATTTGAACGTGGGGACCAAGGCCTGGAGAGCTTCGCCCAGACTGGTGTCGGCCGCGACAACCTCGGAGTAGCGGCTCGAACGACGGAATCCGGCATCACGGGGAATCACGCGGGATCCTCGACAATTTCCGTCATCTTCCAGCAATCGCGCCCCGACGACTTCGCCTCGTACAGCAGCGAATCGGCCAAGTGGAGGAAGTCTTCCGCCGACGAGGTGAGGGACGGGGTATCGCAGGCGACCCCGAGGCTGATGGTCACGATGCCCTGGGGATGATCCGGATGGAGAATGGCCAGCTCGCGAACACCTTGCCGCAGCTTTTCGGCCATCTCGGCGGCTTTGGCCCGATCGCAGTTCCACATGAGGATCACGAATTCCTCGCCCCCATATCGCGCGACGAGGTCGTCCTCGCCTTCCACCACCGATTCAAGCTTGTGTGCGACTTCCTGCAGGCAACGGTCGCCTTCCTGGTGTCCCAGGCTGTCGTTGAGCTTCTTGAAGAAGTCGATGTCGGAAAGGATCAACGCGATGGACGTTCCTTCTCCGGCCGAACGCCCCCACATGTAGTCGAAGTGTTCCTCGAATCGCCGACGATTTGGAATACCGGTGAGCCCGTCGCGGACGGATTGCTCCTGGAGACGCACGTTGGCCTCCTGCAGGAGATCGGCCATCCGCACCCGTCCCGAATCCCGTTTGATCCGTTCCTCGAAACGATCGATGAGCCGACGCATCGAAACGCGCTCCTGGTGGATCCGGCAGATCCTCTGGACCCAACGCGCGTACACCGCGGCGTCTTCTAGACGGAAATTGTCAGGCAGCTCGAAGCGGTCCGTGTACCGGAACGTGTCGGCGACCCATGGCCATCGCTCTTCGACGCCGCTGTCGCCCAGCACCACGAAGACTTCGCCAGCCGGCACCGGACCGGGAGGTTCCGAAACATCGGCGACCATGAGCCACTGCTCCGCCGACGAAAGGGAGAGCAATTCGCGACGCAGCACTTCGGCGCCTTCCTGGCTCGAAAGAATCGCGACACGGCACAATCTGGATGCCTGGTAGACCACGACACCAGTGTATCGTATTCAGCTCAGAAAGGCACGCTCCAACCTTCCCGGATCGGACAAACAAGTTCCTTCGGAAGATTCGAAGGTCGGCGATCCGGCAAATGCAGGCGCCAAGCATGCAGATGGAGGGCCTCGCCGCCGACAAGAACAGTCCATTCTTCCCGGCTTTCCCCGCGGGCACGCGCCTTGTAGCCTATGCCTCCGCACCCGTCGTAGAGGGGGTCGCCCAAGATGGGATGCCCCATCGCCTCGCAATGGACCCGAATCTGGTGCATTCGCCCTTGGTGTGGCGAAGCCACGATCCAGGTGCCTCGCCCCCTGGAGTCGACCCCGATGGGACGGATTGCGGTTTGCGCCTCCTTGCCTCCCACGACCACCGCCTGTCTCACCGAAATCTCGGGGTCTCCAGCCGGCCCAATCGCACCATCGAAGTCGACTTCCTGGTCGATGTGTCCATGGACAAGCGCCACGTAGTCCTTCGCGACCTCCCGTCGCGCGAAAAACCCTCCAAGGGTGGATGCCATGGAGGCCCCGCGAGCGAACAGGACCAAGCCGGAGGTTTCGCGATCCAACCTGTGCGCCGGCGACCAGTCGTCGCCGAACATCTTGCGCACCTGCCAGGTCAGGGTCTGGCGGAAGATGCGAGGGGTGGCGTGCATGGGCATTCCGGAAGGCTTGGACACGGCCATCCAATCCCGCGAGATCGACACCACCTTCCAATCGGTGGGAACGTCGGGCTCGACGAATTCGCCGTGGACGTACTCGACCAGAACGCCTTTTGACAGAATCCGTCCAGAGTCGCGTTCGGGCGTTCCTTCCACCAGAAGATCTCCGGCGGCGATGCGAGCTTGCCAAGTGCTCCTGTCCTGGTAGGCGAACCGTTGGGCGAAGTAGTCGATCAGACAAAATCCGTCATATAGAGGAGGGACTTTGCTCGCGAACACGTACGGACCGTCGTCACCGGGAAGCAGCGCCATCAGATGATTCCAACTGACGGTTTCGTGGCACGAAAAAAAGCCTCCCATGGCGACATGGAAGGCTTCGGATTCGCTCGAGACGAACGGATTCGGTTCAGGAGAAGTTTTCGAGCACGTCCACGAGGCCGTATTCCTTGGCTTCCTGGGCGGTCATGATGTTGTCGCGGTCGGTGTCGGCTTCCAGCTGTTCCAAGGATTTGCCCGAGGCATCTGCCAATAGCTGGTTGAGCTCGCGGCGGATCCGGAGCATTTCTTCGGCCTGGATCTGGATGTCGGAAGCCGGGCCGTACATGGTGCCCGAAATCAACGGCTGATGGATCATGACGCGACTGCGCTTCCACGCATACCGCTTGCCCTTCTTTCCGTAGGCGGCGATCACAGCTCCCATGGAAGCGGCCTGTCCCATCACCACGGTGACGATATCCGACTTCACGGCGTCCATTGCGTCAAGAATTGCCGTGCCCGAGGTGATCACGCCGCCTGGGCTGTTGACCAAGAGCACGATGTCTTCGTGGTTCAATGTGTCGAGGTACAGCAGACGCGCGACCACTTCCTTGGCGGATTTGTCGTCGACTTGGCCCCAGAGGAACACACGACGATTCTTGAGGAAGCTTTCGGAAAGCTTCTTCTCGAGGCTTTCTTCCTTCTTCTCGCCTTCCTTTTCCTCGCAGCCGGGGCAGGAGGATTCGTCATCATCGTCGTCGTCGAGCTTCCAAGGATGGGCGTTCATGCGGCATCTCCTAATCGGTTCGTGATCGGATCCAGGGAACGGATCCCTCCTTCCGCGACGCTCTTGCGAGAACGGTGGAAGGATCGATTCAGTCTCTACATCAGAAACATACTCGTCCACCGGCGTTCTGCACCGCCGCAGAAAAGATCAATGCGCGTCCCTTGCGGGGCCGATCATCCCTTCTTCCAGGTTGGACCTGTCGGGGTATCGGTCACCACCACCTGCAAATCGGCCAGTTCCTTGCGGATCCGGTCGGCTTCCGGCCAA
>JBDKGS010000205.1:0-8166 GCA_039798065.1 Fibrobacterota bacterium
GCCCTGCAATATCGGTGCAGGTATAACGAAGCAAGCTTCTCACGGAGGAAATATTTACAGAATCGACCTTATGGAACCATTCATAGAACGAGGATCCAGAATGCACCCCTCCTACGCCTGCTCCTCCGATAAAAACGGGCGCACCATCATCGCCGAGTCGTTCGGCGACCATTCCTGAAAAATCTTCAGGTGTGATGTCATGGAAATCCCGATGGCCTTTTGGAAAGGTCAAAACATTATGATTAGTGTATCGTTCGCCAGAAGGGAAAATATCCGAATAATTTACGACAGGGACAGATACAATCTTTGGCTTTGTTGAGTCCGATTGAGCACGAACGTGAATTTCAAATTCCTGATAGGCCAAACCTCCGGATCCATCATCCGCTTGGATTTTCACCTTTGCGCTAATCAACCCTCCGAAAGTCGGTGTCCAACTCAGCTGACCGGAAACAGGATCCATCCACGCTCCGACCGGGGCTTCTAGCAATTTGTAAGTTACCCGATTAGCATCTTGATCTTCGCAAATTGGTGTGTAGGTATACAGCACCCCAAAATTTGCTCGCTCCTGCGGCTTCGATACGAATACTGGCAAATGGTTAGCATCCGACCAAGCGGTCAGATAGAATTCTTGCTGGGCATTTTTTCCGAGCCCATTTGCAACTTCAACAATAACGCGATGCCTTCCTGTTTCACGCCAACTTGGTTGCCAGTACAGCGTCCCTCTATTCTCATCAATACGCATCCCATGCGGTCCGGCAATCAGTTTGTAACTAAGCGGAGTTCCGGTTTGATCATTTGCGATAACTTGATATTGGTATACCGATGAATCATTCGCAAAAAGATCGCAACGAGTTGCGTCCAAATTCAGGGAATTGTCACCATACATTGAGCGCAAGGAGAAAAAGATATCCAAACTCTTTTCTTCCCCTGAATCAACTCCTGCATCTTTTAAAATCAAATCATAGCCATTGCTCCCATCCTTAACCAGTTCCCCATCAACAAAAACCCAATACATCCCGGGACAATTAAATGAAAGAGCTGCTCTAGCATTACGACTTAATACTCTTGTGCGGATCTCACCGGTATAACTACGGTTATGCGTCCATCCTTCACTTCCAAAGCCAACACCATCCAGCGGATTGAAGGGCGTAGACTGGTATCGACGAGTGGAACCAGAGTTACCCACCAAACTCGAATTCACTACAGTAGAAAATGCCCGGTTTACACCAATAGCGTCGCGATACCAAAGCTTGAACGATGAATCAGATGTAATTCCGCCACGCCCAGACGGCCCAGAAAACACCGGAAATCCACCCAATCCCAACGCCGAACGAACAACTCCTTTTTCCATATTCTCCACTGCAAGAGAGAACTCGGGATTCTGACTCGAAAAATCTCGCAAGGTCACTTGCAAGTTAGGATTCGGAATTGGCCCCTTAACCTGGAATGCCAACTGTGGCTCCGAAATGATCACTGGTGTACTTGCACCTTGATTACCAACACGAAGAATAAATCGCTGCTGATCTATTCCCCCACGCCCGTCGTTCACTTCCAAAACGACCGAATCCGTTGTGATCGCAGATGGAGACCAACTCACCAAACCTGTCGAGCTTACTGTCATTCCCGATGGCCCACGTAACAATCGATAGGTCAATGGATCATAATCCAAATCTTCCGCACTCAACTGGTATCGATACGCGCTATCCTTGGTCGCGACAGCGGCAGCAGCCGATGTAATCACTGGAGGGCGATTCACACTGGCGCCCACACGGAGATTCCAAGTCTGGTCTGCGCCAAGTCCCAACCCATTTGTCACGCGAACGGTTACTGAATAAATGCCACCCTGATCAACTCCAGGATCCCATCGAACCACACCTTGGCTTGGCACGACATGCATTCCAACAGGCCCATTGATAATTTGATAACTCAATGGCGTATTTGTTTCATCCACAGCGATGAGAGGGTATTCATATTGATCTCCCGTTTGGACATCACAATATGTAGCATCAAAACGAAACCAATTATCTTGCATAGTAGTAGACCTAAGCGCGACAAAAGCATCCAACCGAACTTCAACACCCGTATCAACACCATAATCTTTCAAATTCAGGCTAGATGCTGTGTCGCCATCTTGCACCAGTTTGCCATCAAGAAACAGCCAGTAATTACCCATCGTTGAAAAAGCGATCTTTGCTGCTGCATTATGACTTGTTATGCTCGTATGGATTTCTCCGGTTAAGCTTCGATTATGGGGCAGCCCTTCCTTACCGAACCCTAAACTATCCAAAGGAGAAAAAGGGGTCATACTGAAACGGCGAGTTAAATTATTGCCAACAATCGTCGATAATACAAAAGTCCGAAAAGTCTGATTGACTCCGGGCTCGTCGTGATACCATTGTTTAAAAGTCGAATCCGAGAAAACCTGCCCTCGACCTGTTGGTCCAGAATAGATAGGCGTTCCGTCTGAGCCAAGCCGGGAGTCCACAATCCCCTTCTCTCTATTCTCACTTATCAATCCAAAGTCGACGTGACTCCTTGAAAAATCACGCAACACCACGGATAATAGAGGCACTTGCTGCGGCCAAACAACTAGAAAGGATGTTGGTGGCTTCGAGATAATCATCGGAACATTCGACCCTAGCTTCACCCAAATCGTATCTGTCCAAATTACCGAACCGCCCAGCACATCTTCGGCTTTCAACTGCACCCGATTCACCCTAGGGCTACTCGAATCCGGGGTCCATACGATCACGCCAGTCAATGAATCCAGAGTCAAACCCGTCGGAGCCGAAACAATCCGATAGCGAATGGCGTCGCCATCCGGATCTACCGCCTTGATTGTATCCTGGTACTTGACACCCGCCTTGGCGGTGTCCTTCGGGTATTTGGACCAATACGGGGTCCGATTCACGTTCGCAACCACAATCGTGAAGCGTTGAATCGCGCTGTCGCCCGAAGCATCCTTCACTTTCAGCTTCACCGAATGGTTCCCCGACTGGCTGTACGTCGGGGTCCAACTCAGTACGTGCGTGGTCGTGTTGAACGTCGCGCCGGTGGGGATGCTGTCGCCCGTCCAAGTCAAAGCATCGCCATCGCCGTCTGTGGCCGTCGCAGTGTACGTGAACGCGACATTTTCCGTCGCAGTCGTCACACCCATCGAAGTGAACGCCGGTACCCGATTCTTATTCGCAACCACAATCGTAAACCGCTGAATCGCGCTGTCGCCCGACGGGTCCTTCACCTTCAGCTTCACAGCAAAACTGCCAGACTGGGTGTACGTCGGAGTCCAGCTCAATACATGCGTGGTCGTATTGATGGTCGCTCCGACGGGAAGGCTATCACCGGTCCAGGTCAGCGCGTCGCCATCGGCATCCGAGGCGGTGGCCGTGTAACTGTACGCGACATTTTCCGTCGCAGTCGTCACACCCATCGAAGTGAACGCCGGCACCCGATTCTTATTCGCAACCACAATCGTAAACCGCTGAATCGCGCTGTCACCCGATGGGTCTTTCACCTTCAATTTCACCGCAAAACTGCCCGACTGGCTGTATGTCGGGGTCCAGGTCAGCACATGCGTGGTCGTGTTGAAGGTCGCTCCAGTGGGAACGCTGTCCCCAGTCCAGGTCAACGCATCGCCATCGGAATCCGTCGCAACAGCAGTGTAACTGTACGCCACGTTTTCCGTCGCACTCGTGATCGCCGTAGAGGTGAATTGTGGAGCACTATTCGATGCAGCTGCCGTAACGACCCAAGCCATGCGAGCACAATCGCCCGTCGCATCGCACACTTTCAGTTCAAAGAAACCAATGCCACCTATTGATGGAATCCAACTGACAACCCCAGTTACGGCATTGATCGTGGCACCCGTCGGTTTCGACTCCAGGCTCCAGGTCAACACTTCACCTTCAGGGTCCGTTGCCACCGGCGAAAAAGCCCAAGCTCGTCCGCTTCTCCCCGTATCGATTGGACTCCCACTCAAGCTTGGCGCCTGATTCACCACGCCCGCGTACACACCGTAGCAATCGGGTTGGATGGTCACATTCTGGGCATGCAAGGCACCCGTGACTCGGGAACGACTATTCACATCGATCAAGGCCCAAGGGGCTCGGAACCAACCAAAGAATTCGCCATCTGTGCCAAGCCGCAATGTTGAGATGCCTTTATGAGTCCAACGAACCGCCTGCGGATTCGTGTTGGCCGGGAACGACATTTTGATGTTGTCCCCAACCTCGAACTGGACGGCCGCCCGAACATCGATGACTCCTGTACCAGGAGCAAGCGTCACCTTCACACCAGGCTGCAACGACAGCGAGCGAACCTGATACAGCCCCGCGGTCAACACCAACGTGGCCCCGTTAGAAACCAACACGTTTTGGTAAGCCCCTGGCGCCAATGTCACCGTTCCCGACGAGATATTCTTGTCCGTCGTCCCGTACGCACAGGACAAAGAATCGATGGCCGGTAGTGCGGTCACGTACCGCTCGGATCCTCCTTGGACCACCACATTGTTACCCAATTGCAAGGTTTGGCCATAGGTCAAATGTCCTTTGACGTGAGCCCGATCACGCAGATTCACGCTTCCGTTGCCGATCACATCCCTGAGGGTGTCTTCGACACCCACTTGCAGTACCGTGCCCGCAGCGACAAATCCCGCAGGGATCTTGATCCGATCGGCAATCTGAACACTTTGCAGCCCCAAAATCGAAAAATCGCGATTGAATTTCGGATCGGTCGGGCTCGAAATCTTCTTCGACATCCAGATTCGCCAAGCTCCCGACTCGTTCCGGATACTGTCGACCACCGTAGTCGCCCCAGTCAACCCCCAACTGATGTCCAGTGTGTCGTCGGCAACAGAACCCACCGGCAAGTCGCGCCGACACGTCCAGGCATCCGTCCCGGAGTAGCAATTCCAAACGCCCAGACGTGCAGAGATCGTCGGCGCCGATGTCGGACGTCCTTCGCCTGCAAGAAGAATGGTTGGGTAGGTTGCGCTCCCCGTCATCCCACGAGCGACCACCTGGACACGACCAATCCCGTTGATCGCATCGGGGCTGCGGACAATCGGTGTCCACGCGAAAACGCAAGCGGGAAGGCTCAATAAAGCCAAAAAGCGGAGAGCGGGATTCATAATAAAACTCCGGGAACGGCTGCGCAGCAGGAAATGCAACTTACTACGTCGAAAATTATATCGCGTCCTATCCCGTGGAAAGGATGTCAATTTTTGCCGTCGCTCGTTCCCAACCAACCGCAACCGGACAGCCCTTTACGCGCGTTACAGCCCGAGCCTGACGTTTTCTCGCCCAACCGAGGCCAAGCGATAGGCGCCGTTTTTTGACAGACCGCACATTCCTCGCTGACCGGTCAATCGTCTTCAGACAATTTTTGCACCACGCAGAAGGTTGCTGGCGCGCCAGCAACCTTTTTTGCTTCACCGTTCGTAACCCGAGGAGCATAAAAACGAAAGCCCCGGATCGCAGTTGGATCCGAGGCCTTCGAGAAACCAGGGTGACCGCGGCGCCCACCGCAATCGACACACCGTTGCTCCCTTCCGGGCCTGGCGGGGTTCAGCCGCGCGATGCCGCGCGGGCCCTGGCATCTTGGTCGCGCAAGCGCGACAAACGGAGAGGGAGGGATTCGAACCCCCGGTAGGTTTCCCTACAATAGATTTCGAGTCTACCGCAATCGACCACTCTGCCACCTCTCCAGGTGGGTTTGTAAAGATAGTGCAGGTTTATCGGACCACAAGGGGATGGCACACACCAATCCCGTCGTGAGCCCAAGAATCAGGCATTTTCCTTGAAACAAATATCGATGGCCAGCGCTGCGGCGAGCAACATGCTGCGGGACTTGGTGTCGTCCTGCTTTCCCTCGGCGAGCTCGATCATGTAGTTGTCGGCCGAGGTGAACAGCTCTTTGCCGATTCCTGCCCATTTTTTGGTGATGGTCCCCAGAACTTCGCCTTTTGGCGAAACCAACTGGAAGTTCCATCCTTTCCAGTCGCCGTTGACCTTGGCGATTTCTTTGCCCATGCTGTCCAGGACTGCGAATTCCAGACGGAAGCTCAGGATTTTGCTCCGCAAGGTGCCCAGCGGCCGGCCGATTCCGTCTTCCACCTGCACCACGGAGCGGAATAGCTTGAAGCCGCGCCGGATCCGGAACAAGGGCTGCGTTCGCCCTTCGGGCAGTACTTCGACCACGGTCGGGAGCATGAGCTTGTTCACGACCAGGCGCAGGACGTGCGTGTACCACGGCGGCAATTCCTGGCAAACTCCGACCGAACGCCCCGAATCGGGATCGAACAGATCGTAGCAGTCGGCGAGCTTGAAAAGGCCCACCCGTTCCTTGACGAGGATTCGATTCAATTGGAGCATGTCGCCTCCCGCGAAGTCAGTTTTTGTCGGAGCCGCGGGCGGTGCCCACGAACAGGCCAGCCACGCCCTGGAACGTTTCGCCAACCACCAATCCCTTTTCGCGGATCACGTACTGGCGGATTTCCTTCTCGTGGTCGGAGCCGCGCATCTTGAGGATGACGACCCCGCGCTTGATCTCGGAATCCAGTTCGATGTAGCGCAGCAGGATCAGCGCGTCCGCGATGAAAGCCACGCGGTTGTCGCCCTTGTCCCAGCCTCCAAGCACGTGCGGATTCTCCTTGAGGAGAATGGACGTGAGGCCTTCGCGCTTGAGCGCGTGGACAAGATCCGTCTCGATGCGGCGAAGCGTGCCGGGATCGTTGGTGAGTCGTTCGAAGTGGCTCACGCTATCCACCAAAATGCGCTTGGCTTCCATGCCGTCCACGAGTTCGGCGATGTGGCCATCGATGTCCTGGAGTCCTTCCAGGAACGAGATGGGATCGGAGAACTGGACCTTGAGCAGGCCTGCTTCCTCGTACTTGCGCAGATCCCACCCCAGCTGCAGGGCGTTCTCGTAGTACTGCTCCGGGAATTCCTCGAAGGTGATGGCGATGCCGGCTTCGCCGCGCTTGCAACCTTCGACCAAAAACTGCAGGCCGAGCGTGGTCTTGCCGGTTCCAGGCGACCCTTCGAGCACGGTGCAATACCCTTCCACAAGTCCACCGTGAAGCATGCGGTCGAGACCTTCGCAGCCGGTGGCGGTCCGGGGGGTGTCGGCGATGTCGGGCATGTGCGGTCTCCTCAACGTGCGATCTGGTGGAACTCCAATTCGAGCAGCCATTCGTTCTGGTATTGACCGCGCTTGTCCTGCGATTCGATGCGGCACAGGACAGCGATGTCGGTCAACCAGCGTTCGGCGCTTCGCGAGCGTGCCGCGGCTTCGAAGCCGCGCTTTTGGAAAACAAAGGAATTGATTCCCAGTTCGCGGGCCGCGTCCGCTCCACGAGTCCCTCGGTCGAGGGCCTTGCGGAGCCGGAACAACTGCATGAATTCGTTCCATGCGGTTTGGGCCAGCAAAAATCCAGGCATTCCTTCTTCGCGCAAGCGGAGCAAGGACTTTACCATTTCGGAAGGCTTGCGTTGGGCCAATGCGTCCAAAAAATCCTGAAGGGAGACGGGGCTGCGGTCGCCCACCAGCTCTTCCACCAGGGCTTCGGTCACTTTTTGACCTTTTTCCAAGCGGCTGTCGAGCTTTTCCAGCTCGCGATCGAGGTCGGAAAGGACCTCGCCCACCTTCCGGTAATCGGTGGTGCCAGCGCGGTCGACAAGAATCGACGAGGCGTCTTTTTCCATGGCCCGGCCGAACCGCTGCTTGCAACGCATCTCAACCCAGCGCGGCAGTTCGTGGAGCTTGGGGGCCGGACAGGGGACTTCGCGCCCCTTTTCCTTGACCAGCTTCATGAGCGCCTTGCCCGCCTTGCTCGTCTGGTTGGGGCCTTTTTCGCCCACAAGCAGCACCGAGATTCCGCTTTCCAAGGCACCCAACGCGCCGGCAAGCAGGATTTCGTTGATGGCGGCGGAACATTCTTCCACCCCCTGGACCACCACCGCTCCGGCTTCGGAGAACAGGCTGGGCGTGAGCGCGGTCGACAAATCTTGTCCATCGGTTTCCGCACCCTGGAACAGATGCCGTCCCATCGCCGTGCCTTCGCTCCCGAGCGCCCTCGCCAACTCGGCCTCAAGCGCGGCTTCCCGTTCGGGAGGATTGTCGCCGTGGATGAGGACGAGAGCGGCCGGCATCAGTGGAAGGCTTGGA
>JBDKGS010000206.1:0-8165 GCA_039798065.1 Fibrobacterota bacterium
TGGCGACGGATCCTGGAACACGTTCACGCCAGGAACGAAATCGGAATCCTCCTGGCATGCCAGAACCTGCCAGACAGCCCCGACTCCTCTGGACCAGATTCCGTCATATCGGGTGACCAGACATTCCTGCAACCCCAGGCCCAGGCCTTCGTCGGGCGGCAAGGGAAGCGGTACCAGGCTCGGCTCCCAGGTTCCAGCCATCTCGCCCATCGAAACGGTGGCCTCGGGCAGCCCCAGCACCCCGATCCAATCCTTTCCGTGGGCTCCGCCCCTGGGGCGCTTGGCCAGGATTTTCGACAACGGTATGGGCATTTCGTTTCCTTCGGACGTCCATCTGTCAAAGTCTGTCTGATGCGAGCATTATCCCACCGGTCGGGCATTCCCGACAACTCCGTTCCCGACGAATTCCGTCACATTCCTGGCTGCATGGCGCGATTGTGGACGGCGCGAATGCCGCCAACGCCGGAATTTGGCACCTTTCCCGATTCTTCCAACCATGACAGCCAAACAAAAAATCCGCCTGACTCTCGCCTTGGTCGCCATTGGGTTCGCCCTGTACAAGACCATCTTTTCGCCAAAAAACAAAGCCGTTCCTCGAACCACCACGTCGTCATCCGCCACCTCGGCGCCGGACGCCGGTTTGAGTTGCATGACCCCGCAGGAGCTGGCTTCGTTCGACAGGGAGGAACTGTTCGGGGGATGGCAGCGCAACGACGGAAATTGCCGCAACACCCGGGCGATCGTACTTCAGACGGAATCCGTCGAACCGGTCACCGGAGCTTGCAGCATCGAGGACGGCAAATGGTTCGATCCGTACACCGGCGACACGATCAAGCGCCCCCGCGATCTGGACATCGACCATATCGTACCGCTCAAGGAAGCCTGGCGATCGGGTGCCTGGCGATGGACCAAGGAAGAACGAGCCACCTTCGCCAACGACACGATGGTCCTGCTTGCCGTCGGCAAACACGTCAACCGCTCCAAAGGCGACAAGGACCCGGGTGAATGGCTTCCACCCCGCGAGAGCTTCCATCGGGAATACGCCCGCCAGTGGGCCGCCATCAAAGTGAGACACAATCTGTCCGCAGATCCGCGCGAGCGCCAGATTTTGTCAGAGCTGGGTGTGGCCGAACTTCCAGAGGCAGCGCCCGAAGGATGTGCCGGAACAGAAATGTGACTTTGTCCGATCGTCGCTTTTTCTACTGACCGAGAAACCGATACAAGAGCGCAATCGATCTGTTTCTCTACATTTGAACTTGGAATTCCCCATCAGCGACTCAGGCATCAGATCCTGCCGAATCCACGATTGCCGCGTCTTGCAAAAAAAAACTCCAAATCTTTCCCGCCGCCCCCAAAGGACACGACATGAAGAAACGACATCACTGGAGCCTTCCCTCCACGATTTTTGCCTTGGCAACGGCCACCTTCGCCGCACCCAAGACATTGGTGGTCTCGGCGACCGAAGCCAGCGCCACCCACAACAGCATCCAAGCCGCGGTGAACGCATGCTCCCCCACCGACAATTGCACCATCCAGCTGGTCGATCCGTCGTACATGCTGGAACGCCCCATTTGGGTGGTGGAGAAGGCGAACATCGCCATCGAGGGTGCAACAAAAACCGGTGCAAAGCCGAAGCTTTCCTACGTCGCGGCACTCACGGCATTGGTGGCGAACCCCCTGACCGGAAACCGCGTCCAAACGGCTGTCCGGAAGGTGTTCACCATCCCCTATCTGACGGAACAGGACGGCAGTCCGTGCGAAGGCGCCGCCACCAACTGCAGCGCCGATCCCCATCGTCCCTCCGGTTGGAACATGTGGCCATACAAGGCCGCGACCAGTATGGACACCCCCATCAACTCTCTTGGTGACAAATCCGACATAACCACCCCCTACTCCAAGACCGGTTACCAACTCAATGGCATGGTGGTTGTGATGCGCTCCCAGGACATCGCCTTGCGTGGAATCGTGTTGGACGGGGTGCGACCCATGCATTTCGAAAACACCGCCGTGTGGGCGCAGAAGTACAACATCCTTTCCGGATCTACCGGATTGAACATCTTCAAATCGCTGCGAGTGACCCTACAGGACTGCGAAGTGAAATCGTTCTTCGCCGCCATCCGCATCATGGGCGATTCCGCCAGAACGATCCGTCCGGTCGCCTCTTCGCCGAGCAGCACCGGCGGACACCTCTTCGAGCGCAACCGCATCCACGACAACTGGTGGGCCTTCACCGACGAGTTCGAACGGGATCTCCCATCGATCATCCGGTACAACGTGGCCTGGAACAACATCAACAAATCCATCCAGTACGGCGATTCCCTCAAGGAAAACAGCACGCTTTCGGCTGAGATGGAGAACCATACCGGCGGATTCATGTACTCGTTCGATTCCGTGGTTGCCTCCCACAAGATCCACAACAACACGCTGCACAAACACGGGATCGTGTTCGGGTTTGGCGGATGGGGCGGTTCGCGATTCGTCCACGACTTCCACAGCAACGTATTGACAGAACCTGTCGACTCCTTGGGGTCGGGAACGGGTGCCGTCAGGTACAGCGTGGATTTTCGCCAATTGCTGCAATACGGTGGCGCCACCATCCGCGACAACACCTTCGAACTGGAAGGCGGCGTGAAAATCGGGACCCGCACGTTAACCCAGTCGCAGATCGTGGACGACACCATTCCGGATCCAAATAGCCCTGGTAAATTCTGTGGCAAGGGTTGCTGGGTCAACCACGAACCCGTCAAGGTGATCACGCAAATTCAACCTGAATTCCTTTGGAACGGATGGGGGATCCAAAAAGGCGGGAGTTTCCCTGTCTATTTCACGGACAACAGCGAAAAACGTTGGGGCCCCATCTCGGTGTACAACAACAACACCATCGACTCCACAGGCCTGATTTCCAAGATGGCATACAACATCAAGGATTCAAGCCTCTGGAAAGCCAACCAGAACATGTACGCGATCCACCTGCCCCTGCAATCGCGCGTTTCCGGTGAAGTGTCCTTCCTGCACCCCGACTGGGCGGCCAAGGAGGTGACAAAAACCGTCCGCATGAGGGGGTTGCGGCAGGACACCACCAAGATCGCCGCCGACCGTGGCGCGTTCTGCTGGGACGAGACGCTGAACAAAACCATCCTCGGCGAATGCACGACGGGCACATCCTCGAACCGCTCCCGCGCCATCGCGATCCAAAACCGCGCCTCGAAAACCGGACTCCAATCGGCGCTCGGCAAATGGGACCCGAAGGGACGCCCCTCGGTGCGGTTCATGAAACTGCCGCGGTAGGCCTTCTGGTAGGATCGGGAATCGAAAGCGCACCGGTTCCCGGTTTTACATGCGCTCCAATAAACCACCCCGCAACAGGCTGCGGAGTAGTTCTTTAGCCAGCGATTTCGGGTCTACGAAGCAAGCCCATCGACTAGCTCTGGAAAGGCTTGGCAGCAGAGGTGGCCCGCCAGAAATTGGAACGCGCAGCGATCGAGGAATCAGACCCGAAGAGATTCCAAACAGACAATTATTGTCATGGCCCCCGTAGACGGATGACAAAACCGATGCCTGGAGACGACTTGTATTCCCCGCGGATTCCGACTCCGAAGTGCTTCCAGCCCGCTCCGATTTCGGCCATCAGGTAGGGGCCATTCCTCCGCAGGGTATCCGACATGATCCAATGAGCACGATCCAGCGTACGGAACGAACCGAGCAGACCATTGCCCGTGGTAGTCGAGACATGAAGCCCTGTTTCATCCTCCGAATAGACGCTCCGGGGATCCTCATAGGTGATCGCCGTGTCGTACCGCGCCCAAAACCAGCCAGCTCCAGCCGCCAACCACAGAGGCCCCCATCGTCGTTCATGTCCAACGCAAACGGTGAACATTTCCCGAACCAGATCAGGAACAGAGCTCCCATCGAAAAGAAGACGATTGCTGTTCTCATTCGCACCAGCGAACCCTACGCTACCGCGTACCAGAGCTATTTCGCGGTATTCCAGCTGGGGCCCGAAATCCATCCAAACATTCTGGGTTACAAGTCGAGACGACACCCCGCCTTGGTAATACGATACATGAAACGGATAATCGACGGTGTCGGAGTTTGCGAAGAGTGCCACCAGCAATGGAAGCAAGACCGTCACCGATACACCAGTTTGGGCTGAGAGATGGAACTTTCCGCTACGGACAGGAAATGTCCGGGATCGATCTCGGCTAGCACAAGGACGCGGGGAATCATCCATGTGCAGTCCATGGAGTCGCAACGCAGAGTATCCCTTAGCGATCCGTGCCTTTCATGAATGACGATCGATCGAGGCCCATGTTTCCATCCTGGAGAGGTCTTCCCGAATGCAACACCCACACGATAGGCTCTTTGGAGAAACTCGACCGAGTCGATTTCCCAACTAGCCACCCAGGAAACAGTTGTCGAAAGGCCGAGCGAATCGAATGTCTGGACCGCCTCAACCTCGGAAACGACCAGACGCGCATCCATAGGGGGTGGGCCAAGGTGATAGGCTACGGTATCGCATCCCGACAAAGAGACAGAAACAAAGAGCAATGCCGCAGTCCTGCAAATGGTAGCAGCGCCGCGCCACATCACGATCAGGTGGTGTCGATCAATCCTTTTCAAGGAAGCGAGAGGTCGTCTGTATCGAATGATCGATAAGGGAGTCACGCAGGACATGGGAAGCACCTTCGGGAAATCGGGAACCTGAATTGGATGGAATATTAGAAACCAGCCGATTCGTCATTCTCGCGTCTCAAACACCACATGTTGCGCTCCAGCCTCTCGGCATGTAGTTTCAACGGCATGGACCGTCGCCTGACAACACGCCGCCGCCGCGGAGCCTTTTGGCTTCTGCTTTTGACGCTGGTGTCGGTGGTGGCTCCGGTCTTAGCCGATTCGTACGTCTGCCCCATGGCAAAAATGGCCGCCGAGCAAGTCAGTTCCTGTTGCGCCAAAACCATCGAACCGCCAGACACGAGCACACCAGACTCTCCAAGGTTCGAGCCAGCTTGCGATTGCCCCAAACTGTCCTGGACGGTCGATGCCAACGACATGGTTCGCGACCTCCGGATCGGATCCGAGAACGCATCGGCATCGACCGAAGTTCCAAGACTCGTATTGACGAATCCTGTCGTCCTCAGGATTTCGGTGCGCGCAATCGACCGATATCCCAGCAGATCCTCGCCAGCCTTGTGGCTGCAAAACCAATCGATTCTCTGCTGATCCCCTTCGTCGAGTAAACGATCCCGTGCTCCGGTGACGCAAACCGGAACACTCCCTTTGGTCGATTGTTCGTTCGCGAGGAAGACAAATCATGTCCAGCCTGAACTTGGCTGCGGCGATGGTGGTGGGGCTGTTTGCCGCACCACCCGACTCCGCACCGGTCGCTGCCGAAACCCAGATCCGACGGTGGATCCAAGACGCGATGGAGCGACATCCGGAAGGCCAGTCCGCCGGCCTCCAAACCCAAGCCGCGCGTTCGGAAATCGGGGCAGCCACGGCGTGGATGCCCCCCGAAACCCAGCTTCTTTACAAATCGGACAAGACCGTGGATCTATCCATGACCCAAATGATCCCCGGGTTCGGAAAGACCGGTAGCCAAACCAAGATCCGCGAGGCGAAGCTGGACATGGCACGATCCGATTCCGCCGACCGGATGCGGAAATTGGCACTGGCCATCCGCGAAACCGCCTGGATGGAATGGATGGCTCTCGAAAAATGCCGGATCCTGGTCCAACAGGAGAGCCTCGCGATCCGGTTGTCGGAATCCGTCCGCCGTGCCCAATCCCAAGGCATGTCGACCGCCTCCGAAGCCTGGTTGGCCCAGGCCAAGGCCCGCCAGATCCGATTGGAATCCGAGAAAGCGAAGAGCGAAGCGGCAGCCGCGACGGCCATGCGCGAGGCCTGGACAGGGCCAGGAACGAACATCGCGGCTTCGGCGCCTTCCTCCCCCGATTGGACAGATTCCGTCGTAGCCGTTTCGGCCGCGACGCGCAGCGACATCACAGCCATGGAACGGGACGCCGCCATGCAAATGGCCATGGCGGAGTCGATGCGCGCAAGTCTGCACCCCGACTACATGGTGGGGGCGATGGTCATGCGCATGAGCAATGGGATGCCGGGATGGGGTGTGATGGCGGGCCTCACGCTTCCCTTCGTTCCGTGGGCGAGCGGGATGGCCAACGGCGAGGCTGCCGGTGCCGACTCGCGTTCGCGAAGCACCCAAAGCAGGGCGCAATCCATGCGCAGAATGGCGCTTGCGGAGGTCGTCGACCACTCGAACAAGGCAAGGACGGCCTGGCTCGCGCTGCGAGAACTCGACAGTTTGATCTTGCCAGGGCAGGAAAACGCCATCGCCGATGCGCGAAGCCGCTATGCGCAGGGGCGTGAAATGCTCTCGATGGTGCTTTCCATGCAGGACATGGAACTGATGGCGCGCATGGAACGCTCGATGCGTCGCGGCGAATACGAACTGGAACGCGCCCGGCTTCTGGCCGCGGCGGGACTCGAATCTTTCGGACAGGCGGGTGCGCGATGAATCGGATCCAATTCGCTTTGTTGATGACATTTTTTGTCTTAGCCTACGGATGCAAAGACGCCGAGGATGCCCACGACCATGAAAGGCCAGGTAATGCCGAGGCCACGGCCTACCACTGCCCGATGCATCCGCAGATCATCCAGGAGAAACCTGGAGACTGTCCGATCTGCGGAATGAATCTGGTGAAGATCTCCTCCAAGGACGCATCGGAATCGCACGGCGACTCCGCCGCCGACCACGCGAGCCCTTCCGCGGGAAAGGACATCCGCGTGGATCCCGCGGTCGTGCAGAAGATCGGTGTGCGCACCGAGACGGTCGACGCGGGCGTCCTGGGTCGCGAGTTCCGCGCCGACGCCGAAGGCATTCTCGACGAATCTTCGGAGCTCTCGGTCACGATCCGTTCGATGGGCTACCTGGAAACCGTCGCGGCCGTGCGCGAAGGCGATCGCGTGAAGGCAGGACAAATCCTGGCGACACTCTACAGTCCCGACTTGGTGGCCGCCCAGGGCGACTGGCTCGCCGCCCACCAGCGGGGCGACAGCGCCGGGGCCCTGGTCTCGCGCGAACAGCTTCGATCGCTCGGATTCCCCGAAGCATCCTTCGCCAAGGCCCTGGAACAGGGACGGCCATTGCGGACAATTCCTGTCACGTCGCCGGCGACGGGTTGGGTGCGCGCCCGCAGCGCCACGCGCGGCCAATCCGCCATGGCCGGCACGGAACTGTTCCGGATCGTGGAAGGTTCGGGAACGATCCTCCAGGCCAGCCTCGCTGCGGGCGACGCGGCCTCGGTGAAGATCGGCGACGTGGTCCAGGTCCGCGGCGACGGCCTCGCCGCGCCCTTCGCGGCACGCGTCGTCTCGGTGGCGCCGGAAGTCGAACGCGCCACTCGATCTACCAAGGTGCGCCTCGCCGCGGCCAAAGGCTCGGAAATCCGGGTCGGAGCTTTGTACCGGGCGACGTTCCAATCCCGCAAGGAGACGGGATTTGTCATCCCCGGAGATGCCATCCTGCATTCCGGCTCGCGCGACGTGGTGTTCCTGGATCTGGGCGACGGTCGCTTCCGACCCGTCGAGGTCGTGCTCGGGCCTTCGTCGGGCGGCAAGACCCTGGTGCGCTCCGGAATCGAGGCGGGCGACGAAGTCGTGGTCTCGGCGCAGTTCCTGCTGGACGGCGAAAGCCGTCTGCAAGCGGCGCTGGACCAATTGACCCGTGGAGACAAAAAGTGACCGGCGACGATTTCCGTCACGAAACCGATGAGCCTTCGAGGAGGGGGGAGGCTTTTCCCCCGACGAAATCTTCCGTGTTGGAATCGCTGATCCGGTGGTCCCTGGGGAACCGTTTCCTGGTCCTGATGCTCGTGGCGTTCGTTTCGTTGGCTGGGGTGTGGGCACTTCGGACCATCCCCCTGGACGCGATACCCGACCTCTCCGATCCCCAAGTCATCGTCCAGACCACCTGGGACGGAGCCTCGCCGCAGGTGGTGGAGGACCAGATCACCCAGGTCCTGTCGCGCAAGCTGGTATCCACCCCGGGGGCGCACGCGGTGCGCGGCTATTCGTTCTTCGGACAATCCCTGGTGTACGTGGTCTTCGAGGACGGAACCGACCTCTACTGGGCACGCTCGAGGGTG
>JBDKGS010000207.1:0-8067 GCA_039798065.1 Fibrobacterota bacterium
CCTCGCCACGAAGATCCTGCGATAGAGCGGGGAGAGCCCAGGCCGCCGCTTCAGGGGAGTGGCGACGACCTGGACTCGATGCACGAGGAATGCACTGGGGTAGAGAACAAACCTACGGCACATCGAAACAGCCGTCAGAATTTGTGTGATGCCGATCACAAGCGCACAATTTCGACCCGTGCGCAGGAAGCGATCCATCCTGATTAGCTCCACCTTGCTCCCCCACAAACTGATCTGACCTAAGCGACGCGGCCACATCTTCGCCGTCTTGACGCAGTCAAGCAGGCGAACGCGCTACGAATTCCGCCACCAACCACCCAGCCACGTCATCCGTTCCATAAGCGGGTCTCCAGGGCGGCCAGCCCTGGATGCGCTGGATTCTCAAGGGCCCGCGCACACGGGCCCTTGAGTCGCGAGGGGTCACGGGGAGCCCGATGGCGTCCCCGTGAATGCAGGACACACCCGCAGTGGTGTGACACATAAGCCTCAGGAAGTCGAAAAGACAGAAACCGTCCGCTAGGACAAAGCTCAGTCCAGATTCAGCTCCAACTTCGCTTCCTCGCTCATCCGATCCTTCGTCCACGCCGGCTCCCAGACCAGCTCCACGTAGGCCCCCGACGCTTCGGGGATGGCATTGAGCTTGTCCTGCACCTCGGCGATGATGGAATCGGCCACCGGGCACGCGGGAGCGGTGAGCGTCATCTTCACGTTGAGGATGGAGAACGGCGCGATCTCGATCTCGTAGATGAGACCAAGGTCGTAGATGTTCACCGGGATTTCAGGATCCTTCACGGTCTTGAGCGTCTCGATGACCTTCTCGCGAAGGGCGATATCGTCGGGCGACTCAACCACGGCTAGCCTCCTGGCTTGCGTATGCGGCAGCGTACAACTTCATCTGCTTGACCATGCTCACGAGCCCGTTGGAGCGCGTGGGCGACAGATGTTCGCGCAATCCGATCGCGTCCAAAAACGAGAGAGGCGCAGCGGCGATTTCCGATGCGGGCGCTCCGCTGAGAACACGGACCATGAGCGCCACAAGCCCTTTGGTGATGGCGGCGTCGGAATCGGCCTTGAAGACCACCACGCCGTTTTCGATTCCCGGCTGCAACCACACCTGGGACTGGCATCCCTTCACCTTGTAGGCGTCGGTGCGGAATTCCTCGTCCATTCCAGCCAGGCTTTGGCCCATCTCGATGATGTGCTGGTACTTGTCGAGCCACTCGTCGAACATCGAGAATTCCTCGATGATCTCGGCTTCGCGTTCGGCGACGATTCCTGTCATGACCTTCCTCCAAGGACCTTGTTGACGCGCCGCACCCCGGCGACCAGGGCGTCGATCTCGCTTTCGGTGGTGAAGATCGCGAAGGACGCGCGGATGGTGCCCGTTACGCCGTAGCGTTCCATGGCCGGTTGCGCGCAATGGTGGCCCGTGCGCACCGCGATGCCCATCTGGTCCAGGAACATCCCTGCGTCGTAGTGGTGGATGCCGTCCAGCACGAACGAGACCACGCCGGCTTTGTGGGCGTTGGTGCCCAGGATGCGCAGCCCTTCGATCTTGGACAATTCCTGGTGCGTGTATGCGACCAATTCCGCTTCGCGGGCATGGTACTTCTCCATCCCGATTTCTTCCAGAAAATCGAGCGCGGCCGTGAATCCCGCAGCGGCCGTGTAATTGGGGGTTCCGGCTTCGAAACGGTAGGGGACCTCGTGGAAGGTGGTGCCAGAAAACGACACCTTGTCGATCATGTCGCCACCACCCATCCAAGGCGGCATGGATTCCAAGACTTCGTACCGTCCGTACAGGACACCGGTGCCGGTGGGCGCGTGCATCTTGTGGCCGGAAAAAACCAGGAAGTCGCAACCGAGATCCTGAACGTTCACCGGCATATGCGGCACCGACTGGGCACCGTCGACCAACGTGGTGATGCCGCGCGCCTTGGCTTGGGCCACCATCTCCTTGACCGGATGGATGGTTCCCAGCGCGTTCGACACGTGTTGGATGGCCAGAAGCTTGACCTGCCCCTTGGCGCCATCGAGCAGTTTGACGAATTCCGTCTGATCGAGGCTTCCGTCGTCGAGCGCGGGAATGGCAACCACCTTGGATCCGATGGCCGTGGACAAAATCTGCCAAGGCACGATGTTGGCATGGTGTTCGATCTCGGACACCAGGATCACCTCGCCGGACTTCAGATTCTGTCGACCCCAGGTGTGGGCCACCAGGTTGATCGATTCGGTGCACCCCTTGGTGAGCACGATCTCTTCGCGGCGACTGGCGTTCAGGAACTTGGCCAACCGGTCGCGCGAGCCTTCGTGGACGTCGGTGGCTTCCTGCGACAATTTGTGGACGCCGCGATGGACGTTGGCGTGCTTGGTGCGATCGAACTCGGCCACGGCCGAGATGACGGATTCCGGCATCTGGCTGGTGGCGGCGTTGTCCAAGTAGACCAATGGTTTGCCGTGCACGGTCCGCGACAAGATCGGGAACCGCGCGCGGAGGGCCGCGGTCTGCTCGGGAGAAAAAATCGACATCAGTCGCCACCCAAAAGCGCGTCGATCGATTCGCGCAATGCGCCTTCGGGCAAGGGAAGGAGCATTTCGCCCGCGAAAGAGCGAATGAGCAGCTTCCGCGCCGATTCCTGCGAAAGCCCGCGGCAACGCAGGAACTGCAACGCCTTTTCGTCCAGTCGGCCGGTGGCCGATCCGTGCGAGCACTTCACGTCGTCGGCCAAAATTTCCAGCTGCGGACGGGAATTGACACTGGCGTCGCGCGACAAAAGGATGTTCTTGTTGGATTGACGCGCCGCGGTGCGCTGGGCGTCGCGGTCCACATAGACCGTGCCCTGGAAGTTGGCCTGCGACTTGTCGTCGGCAAGCGCTTTGAACAACTGTTCGGACTGGCAATCGGGTGACGCGTGGCGGAGCTTGATGGAGATGTCCGCCTTCTCTGTGCCCCGAGTCTTCACCAGACCGTGAAGGAGCGCGAAGGCTTCGGGACCATCTAGAGTGACATGGAAATCGTCGCGGGATACCGTACCCCCAAAGGCGAACAAACGTGTTTCCAAGCGGGCCTGGGCATCGAGCTTGGCGACAACCGCACCGTAATGGTGGCCGCCGGCGGAATGGTTCTTCAGGCGGATGTGCGACAGCTTGGACCCTTTGGGCAAGCGAGCTTCAGTGACCGTGTGGCTGGAAATCGTGCCGTTCGCCGGGGAAACATGGGTTTCGACCATCGAGGCTTTCGCCTCCTCGTGCAGCACGACGAGGTTTCGCAACCACGAACTGCCCGAGCCGATTTCCAGAACCTGGATGAATCCGGGCAATTCTTGTCCAGCAGCCACGCGAACGAAGACGCCGTCGGTCCAACGTTCGCGATTGAGAGAAAGCAACGGAGCTTCTTCGGAATCCGAACGCCCCATCCAAGCGATCACATCGGCAGTGTGGGTGTCGATCGCGGTGGAAAGGCTGCACACCGCGATGCCGACCGGGTCATCGACCACACGCGAATTCGCCGCGCTGTAGATGCCGCCCACGAACACCAGAACCTGCCAGGCATCCGGCAGGGAATGCTCGGCGACAAGCCGGGCAATTTCCTCCGCATCCAAGGACGTGGTGTGCGGCAACAGCTCCTTGGGAGAGGTGTAGAGCCAATCCTCGTGGCCCTTCATGTCCAATCCGGTATGCGCCACTTCCAAGGCGGCATCGGAACGACGGTGCAAAAGCCAGCCGGGGGACTTCACTGAACGCCCGCCGTGAGCCACTCGTAGCCCTTTTCTTCCAGCTCGAGCGCAAGTTCCTTGCCGCCCGAATGGATGATGCGGCCTTTGTAGAGCACGTGGACAAAATCCGGCTGGATGTAGTCGAGAAGGCGCTGGTAGTGGGTGACAACCACGAATCCGCGTTCGGGCGACCGCAGCGTGTTCACGCCTTCGGCGCAATCGCGCAAGGCGTCGATATCCAGGCCGGAATCGGTTTCGTCCAACAGCGCGAATTCGGGTTCGAGCAACAACATTTGCAGCACTTCGTTGCGCTTCTTCTGACCGCCCGAGAATCCGTCGTTGAGGGAGCGCGAGATGAGCGCCGGGTCCATGTGGACCAGCTTCATTTTCTCCTTCACCAACTTGAGGAACGCGCCGCCGTCAAGTTCTGGCAATCCTTTGTACTTGCGGTGCTCGTTGAGCGCGGTGCGCAGGAAGTAGTTGTTGGCCAGGCCCGGGATTTCGACTGGGTACTGGAACGCCACGAACACGCCTTCGCGCGAGCGGATTTCGGGTTCCATCTCGAGCATGTTCTTGCCGTTGAGCAAGATCTCGCCTTCGGTGATGGTGTACCCCGGGTGCCCCGCGATCACTTGCGAAAGCGTGCTTTTGCCAGCGCCGTTTGGCCCCATGATGGCGTGGGTTTCGCCGCGACGGACAACCAGGTCCAACCCTTTAATGATCTCGGTTTTTCCCGCAGTGGCCCGAAGGCCTTTGATCTCGAGAAGGATGTCGCCGCTCATGGAATCCGCTCCCCTTCGAAGACCTCAACCGGGACGCCCCGACCACTGGTCTCACCTCATGAAGTGAAAATAGCACCAAAACGGTTCTGTATCCAATAGCCCATCATTTATAGAGCCTCGGATCCAGCGTTATTTCAGTCGGTCCAGATTTTTCAGTTGCAGCGTGATTTCACCAAATACGATCATGGCACAAATTCTCAATCCTTTTGCTGTTGAGGCTTTCCATGATCGCAAACCTGTCCATCCGCGCCAAGATCTATGTGCTGATTGGCCTGCTTCTGGCCGGCATCGTCGCCATCTCGGGTACCGGAATCTCCGGGCTCGGTCGATTGCGAAGCGCTGCGGAAGACCTGCACGACAAGGGCTTCGCACCAGCGGAACAAACCCTGCTTCTGCACAAGAGTCTCTATAAGCTGCGGGGCGACGTCTACAAGCTGCTTTTGCTGACCGACGAGGGTGAAAAAATCCGCAGCGACATCAAGAAGGACAATGCCAAAATCGATACGGCACTGCTCAACCTCGCGGCTCAGGCGGATCGTTTGCCCGATTCGATCCGGATCAAGATCGGCACCACACGCGAAACCGTGACGACCTACCAGGCCGCGGTCGCCGAGATCGAGGCAAAAGCCAAAGAGGGAGACGTGGCGTTTGGCATGGCCAGCATGAAGAACGGTCACGCTTCCGCCTCTCGCAAAAAGGTGGACCTCGATGCCGAGGCGTTGCTGGATCTGGTCGAGGCCGAAGTCGCCGCCGTGGACAAGCGCGCGATCGCGATCGGGGACAACGCGCTGCGCATTTCGATCGGATTGTCGGCACTCCTGCTTTTGACCGGCGTCACAGGGAGTCTGCTCCTGGCACGACAGATTTTGAATCCGTTGCGCCAGATGTCGGAGGCCATCAAGAAAATCGGCGATGGCGATTTCCGGGAAACCAACGAATCCATGGGGCACACCGCCGAAATCGCCGCCATGGCGGCAAGCCTCTCCCGGACCCGAACCAATTTGCGGGGAGCGATGACCACGGTGGCGTCGACTTCGCGGGAATCGATGGAATCGGCCAGTTCCCAGTTGGACATGACCCGCAGCCTTTCCAAAGAAGCCGATACCAACGAACGCGAAGCCCAATCGGCGGCTTCGGCCACCGAAGAAGCATCGATCACCCTCAAGACAATTTCTGACGGCGCGGCCATCTCCATGAGCAGCCTCGAGTCGGTCTCGGCCGCCATCGAGGAAATGACAGCATCGGTGGGCGAAATCGCCAGGAGCGCCGACCAGACCCGTGCCATGACCCACCGTGCGCTGGATGGCGCTCGATCGGCGAGCATTCGCATGAACGAATTGTCCACGGCTTCCAGGGAAATCGAGACCGTGATCGAAATGATCGTGGAAATATCCGAGCAGACCAAGTTGCTTGCCCTGAACGCGACCATCGAAGCGGCGCGCGCAGGCGAGGCGGGCAGAGGGTTCGCCGTCGTGGCGGGCGAAGTGAAGGAATTGGCGAAGGGCACGGCCGAAGCCACCGAAGACATCCGCAAACGCGTGGAAGCCATCCGGTCGAGCACCACCAACGCGGTGGAAGAAATCGCCACCGTGACCGGCAACATGGAAACCCTGGGCCAGAACATTTCGTCCATCGCCGGTGCGGTGGAGGAGCAATCGGTCACCACGCGCGAAATTTCGCGCAACATCGGCGAAGCCGTGCAGGGAACCCGCGAGATCACCCGCAACCTGGATGCCGGTTCCACCGCGGTGACGGAAATCGCACGCGACATCCAAAACGTGCTGGAGCGAGGGCGCGCCTTGCGACGCATCGCCGACATCGCACGGAATCTGTCGGAACGTTCGACCGCAAGCGCCAAGGGGCTTTCCGCCGAAGTGGACAAATTCCAGGTGTGAAGTGGTCGCCCGATGCCATCCGCCGACTCGAAGCCCGGTTCGAAATTCGAACGCACCCATCCACGCCGGGAATGGTAGGATGACGTTGGACACAAATCGACAACGACACGGGAGCTTTGGGATATGAATTTGCGTTTGGATTGGAACACGACTTTTTCCGTTGGATTTCCCTCATTGGATGCCCAACACCGAGTTTTGTTCGACATCGCCAATTCCATCCCCGAAATGATCGACGAACGACAGGCGCGTACTTGCATCGTGCGGCTGTTCAAATACACACGGGAGCATTTCTCCGCCGAGGAAGCGGTGATGCGGGAAATGGGCTACCCCAAGATTGTGGAGCATACCGAGATCCACAACCAATTGCTGAATCAGCTGTCGGAAACCGCCACCAGCCCACTGGATAGTATCGAAAGCTACGTAGCGTTCAAGCGCTTCGTGTTCCATTGGATCGTGGACCACATCATGATCTGCGACTTGGATTACCACCGCTACGCACAAGAGCACCCAAAGCCAGTTTCCTGAAAGCTGCTGTTCCGATTAGCTTTCCGGTTACCTATGCAAGACGCGAAACGTTTTTGGAGCACCGGCCTGGACCAGATGGCCCCCTATGTCCCGGGTGAACAGCCCCAGGGCGGCGGCTGGATCAAAATCAATACCAACGAGAATCCGTACCCCCCATCGCCAAAGGCTGTGGAGGCCATGCACACGGCGTTGGAATCGCGCATGCCCATGTACCCCGACCCCAACTGCACCGATTTCCGTCAAGCGGTTGCCGAGCGTTACGGGCTCGACGCAGGACAGGTCTTCGCGGGCAATGGATCGGACGAGATCCTCTATTTCGCGTTCCGCGCCTTCTTCCGCCGCGGTGGTGAAATCCTGTTTCCCGACGTCAGTTACTCGTTCTATCCCGTGTACGCAAAGGCAACGGGTGTGCCGTTCCGGATGGTGCCTCTGGGGCCCGACTACGAGATCAACCCATCGGACTACAAGGACGCGAAATCCGGAGTGATCTTCCCCAACCCCAACGCCCCGACGGCGAGAGCCCTGGAGCTTGGAGCGGTAGAGCAGATTCTGTCACAGAACCCCGAATGCGCGGTGATCGTCGACGAGGCCTACATCGATTTCGGCGCCGAGACGGCCGTTTCCCTGATCGCCAAGTTCCCAAATCTGCTGGTGATCCAAACCCTTTCGAAATCGCGTTCGTTGGCGGGACTGCGCGTGGGCTGGGCCATGGGCAATCGAGGCCTCATCGATGCGCTGGAACGCGTGCGCGACTCGGTGAATTCCTACACGGTCGATCGTGTGGCGCAGTTCGGAGCCGCCGCCGCGCTGCGCGACGAAGGCTATTTCCAGGAGACCTGCGCGAAGGTGGTGGCGACGCGCGACCGGTTCGCCAAGGGCCTCGAATCCATGGGGTTCTCGGTGGTCCCTTCCAGCGCGAATTTCGTCTTCGCTGCGCACCCCAGGCTTTCGGCCGCGGAACTGCTTCAGACCTTGCGCGCCAAGAAGATCCTGGTTCGCGCCTTCAAGGGGCCGCGTTTGGAACGGCACGCCCGCATCAGCATCGGCACCGACGAGGAAATGGACGCCGTGCTGGAGGCCATGAAGGAGATCTGACAGATTTCGGCGCCGAAACGGAAAGATTCCGTCAGGCGCCGGTTTTTGTCGAAT
>JBDKGS010000208.1:0-8004 GCA_039798065.1 Fibrobacterota bacterium
GGCGACCTCTACGACGTGATCGACCTGGGCGACGGGATCTTCGGGTTCCTGGTGGCCGACGTCTCGGGCCACGACGTCGGGACAAGTCTTGTCGCCACCGCCGCGCGCGCCCTCTTCCGCCAGAATTCGGGCCCCATGTACTCCCCGGAGGAGACCTTCCAGCTGGCCAACCGCGTCCTCACCGGCTGGTTGCCTCCTGGACGTTTTCTGACAGCATGCTACGCGATGCTGAACCGCAACACGTGCCAACTGAAGATGGTCGGAGCGGCGCACCCACCCGCGGTCATCCAGGATTCGACAGGAAATGTCAGGTTCCTGGATGTGGAAGGCGACGTGCTGGGAGCGTTCGCGGAAGCCCGTTTCGGGCGCGTGAACTCCAAGGTGAAGAAGGGCGACCGCGTGGTGCTCTACACCGACGGCCTGGTGGAGAACATCGAGTCCGGACGCGAATGGAGCGAGGCCGGGACGAAGCTTCTGGACACCATGCGAGCGTCCTCGAAGGTGCCTTTGGACGACCTTCCCGCGTACCTCGCGAAGGAGCTTGCGGGAGATTCCAAGGAAGACGACATACTAGTGCTTGCATTTGAGGTCTGAAGACGGGAAACTGTTTTCGTACCGCGTTGAGGAGGATTGGAATGATTCGCTCGCAAACCGCCAACGGCAAGACTACGGTGGCACCCGAGGGCAACATCGGCATGCAGGACACCGACGCGCTCGCCAAGGCGATGGACGACGCGGTCGCGCGTGGCGACGAGATCGAACTCGATCTGGCAGGCTGCCAAGCGCTTTCCTCGTCGGCTATCGGCGCCATGATCGCCGCGCACAATTCATTGAAATCGCGAGGGTCGCGACTTCTTGTCAGTGGAGCCACGGACGAAATCCGTCGCCTTCTGAAGCTGATGCAGCTCGATCGCCACTTCGAAGTCGCCTGAGGAGACGCCATGTCCGCGATGGAAAACGACGAAACCCTGCAGATGTTCCTCGAGGAAGCTCGCGACCATCTTCGCGACATCGAGGCCGATCTCATGTCGATCGAGACCGAAACCGGTCCGGCCGATGTCGACCTGGTCAACAAGGTCTTCCGGGGCATCCATTCGATCAAAGGGGCTGCGGGATTCTTCGGGCTGAACCGGATCAAGGAACTCTCCCACTCCATGGAGAACTTGCTGAACCGGATCCGCAACCTCGAGATCGTGCCGGCCCATGCCGTGATCGAGGCGCTGCTCAAGTCCGCGGACATCCTCACCGCCATGGTGAACGATCCCGCCGGCAGCGAAAACTTCGATATTACCGAGTCGCTTGCCGTTCTTCGCGATGTGCAGGCATCCACCGCGAAGGACACCGCGCCCGTGGACATCGCCGACGGCGAAGGCCACGTCCTCTTCCGCATCTCCGGCGACGACCTAGACCTGGCGCGCAAGGGTGGCAAGAACATCTTCATCCTCGCCTTCGACATGGTCGAGGACATCGACAAGAAGGGCAAGACCCCGTTGGCGTTGCTGAAGGAGCTCGAGAAGACCGGTCTGATCGTGGATTCTTCCGTGGCGCACGACGCCGACGGGAATCTGGTCGGCACCAAGAATTCCGTCCCCTTCCATCTTCTCTACGCGACAGTCCTCGATCCCGAGATGACTTCGTTGCTGACGGGTCTGGACGAATCTAAGGTTCAGACCGTAAGCGCTCACCAAAAGACGATCGCCCCTTCCAAACTGGCGTCGGCGGCAAAAAAGGCACCCTCGAAATCGGCCAAGGCCGCCGCGCAGGCTTCGCCGAAAATCGCACCGGAACCTGTCGTCGCGCAGCCCGCCAAGCCCGAAGCGATACCAGAATCCGTCAAGACGGAATCCGACGCCGCCGCCGTTCCCGCCGCGGCAAAGGCCGCCTTGGCGAACCAGGCACCGGTTTCGTCCACGCTTCGCGTCAACGTGAAGGTCCTCGACCGCCTCATGACGCTTGCCGGCGAGCTCGTGCTGTCGCGCAACCAGCTGATGCAGAAAGTGGGCAGACGGAATCTGGCAGAGATCGGCGCCAGCTCGCAGGGCCTTTCCATGATCATCTCCGAGCTGCAGGAAGCCGTGATGAGCACGCGCATGCAGCCGCTTTCGAGCGTGTTCGGGAAGTTCCAGCGGATCGTTCGCGATCTGGCCCAGGACATCGGCAAGGAAATCCGGCTGGATGTCGAAGGCGAGGACGTCGAACTCGACAAGGCCGTGATCGAATCGATCGGCGATCCCCTCACGCACCTGATCCGCAATTCGGTGGACCACGGCGTGGAGACGCCAGAACAGCGCGAACGCCTGGGCAAGCCCCGGCAGGCGATCATCAAACTCCACGCCTACCACGAAGCCGGCAAGGTGGTGATCGAGGTCTCCGACAACGGTCGCGGCATCGATACCGACGCCGTGCGCGAGAAGGCCGCTGCGCAAAAACTGGTCGATCCACAGCATCTCGCCAAGATGACCGAGAAGGAACTGATCAACCTGATCTTCCTACCCGGCTTTTCCACCGCCAAGAAGATCACCGACATCTCCGGACGCGGTGTGGGCATGGATGTGGTGAAGACCAACTTCACCAAGCTCGGCGGCGTCATCGACATCGAAAGCAAGAAGGGCTACGGCACACGCATCCGCGTGAAGCTCCCGCTCACGTTGGCGATCATACCCAGCCTGATGATGTCGGTGGCCGACGAAACCTACGCCATTCCGCAGGTGAACCTGGTGGAGCTCGTGCGCATTCCGGCCAAGGACGTGCGCAACCGCATCGAACGCATCGGCGAAGCCCTCGTGATGCGCCTCCGCGGGCATCTGCTGCCTGTCCTGAAATTGTCGCAGGTTCTGGGAATCGAGCAGCCGGTTTTTGTCCACCCCGAGACCGGAGAAAAGATTCCCGAACGCCGCGAGCGGGTCGACGACCGCCGCGGGGCGCCCGAGAACTGGACCGCCGAACAACGCGAACGCCGCCGGGGAACCGACCGCCGCTACCACTCCGCCAGCGCGGTGAACATCGCGGTGTTGTCGGCCGGGACGTTCCAGTACGGACTGATCGTGGACCGCCTGCACGAATCGGAAGAAATCGTCGTGAAGCCCTTGGGGCGCCACTTCCGCAACTGCGCCTGCTACGCCGGCGCGACAATTCTTGGCGACGGCAGGGTGTCCCTCATCCTGGATGTGGTGGGCGTCACGCGCTACATGAACCTCTCCGACGTCTCGAGCTCCGACCGAGGCCACGACGAGGAGACGCGCAGCCGACAGAAATTGCGCGACGCGCAGTCCATGCTCCTTTTCAAGGTGGCGGAACACGAGCAGTTCGCCGTGCCGCTTTCGCTCATCTCGCGACTGGAAGTCATCCCGCGCGAATCCATCGAGGAAATCGGCGGTCGGCGCACGGTGCAGTACCGCGGTGGAAGCCTGCCTTTGCTGGACCTCGCCGACGTGGCCCAGGTGCATCCGCTTCCCGACCAGGAGACCTACTTCGTGATCGTCTACGCGGTGGGCGGAAAGGAAGTGGGGCTGGTCGTTTCGCAGATCGTCGACATCGTCGAGGCGTCGGTGGATTTCGACGAGACCACCTTCAAGCAACCCGGCATCATCGGCTCCACAATCCTTTCCAGCCATACGACACTTCTTGTCGACCTGTACGAAGTGGTCAAGACCAGCCTTCCGGGATGGATCAAGTCACCCGAATTTTCGACCCCGTCGCGCGTTCGCAAGATCCTGGTCACCGACGATTCGCCGTTCTACCGGCGCCAGATCGTGGGCTTCCTGAAGGAATGCGGCGTCGAGGTCGTGGAAGCGGTCAACGGCGACGAAGCGCTTGCCAAGCTCGAGACCACACCCGGCATCGAACTGGTCCTCACCGATGTCGAGATGCCCATCATGGACGGCCTGGAACTGACAAGGCGCATCCGAGGCAACGAATCTCTGCGCCACCTTCCGGTGATAGCCATCACCTCGCTTTCCGGCGAAGAGGCCATGCGCAAGGGCAAGGAAGCCGGTGTCGACGGCTACCTGGTCAAGCTCGATCGCGAAAAGATTCTGGCCGAAGTCGAAAAATTCCTGCTGCGGGGGAAGACCTGATGTCCAGCACCGAAACCATCACCACATCGGAAACGCTCGAGCTCACGATCTTCTCGATCGGCGACCTGTTGTGCGCCTTGGAGAATTCCAAGGTGCGCGAAATTTCGGGCTTGCGGGCCGTGACCACGGTACACCACGCCGCCCCGCACGTACGCGGCGTCGTGAACCTTCGCGGACAGATCATGACCGTGCTCGACCTCGGCGTTCGATTCGGGATCGGCCCCGTCCCCGACGACCGCAAGGCCCGCGTGCTGGTGGTCCACACCGGCGAAGAAGACATCGGGCTCGTGGTCGACAGCGTGGAAGACGTGATGACGGCGCAGCTTTCCGACATGGAACCACCGCCTTCGAACATCGGCGGTGTTTCGGGCGCGTTCTTCCGATCCGTCTTGAAAGGGCGCGAAGACCTCATCTCGCTCGTCGACCTCGACCGGATCCTTTCCGACGAAACCTGACGGATCCGCGAAGCCGGAACCCGACAGAAATTGACAGCGAACCAAAATCCGGAACGATTCCGGACGGCGGTTCTCGCGCACCCACCCCTTCGTCCACGAGGCGAGGATTCCTCGCGCACCGATCCGCTTTCCGGGAGCACCGCGTGAAAAACCTCTTCGCGATCCAGCTCTTGCCATCCCTTGTATTCTCCATCGGTACGCTCCCGATCCCGTCCCCAAGGGACTATCTGGACGAAAACATTCCTCTGGTGGCCGGTACCTCGCTCCCCGACAGCACATGGGTGGTCCAGGACGCCGAATCCAAACTCTGGTCCAGCCGCGATCATGGCGCCAACTGGGAGTCCCTCCCGTTGGACTCGCAGGACAACGAAGGCGAGATCGTGGGCGGCGTGGTGGTCTCGTCCGATCGGCTCTCGACCTGGTCGATGGCCGGCGGCTGGACTCCCATGGTCCTACCCTCCAGCTACGCGAACAGCGACGACAGCTACTTCGGTTCGCGCGGCGACCGCGGCATACTGGACGAAACCGCGGGGCGGATCCGCTACTACCGCTCCAAGGACGGCATGAAGTCCTGGGCCGATTGGCTCTCGCTGGACACCTCTTCGGTCCCCTCCGGATCGAGCATCTTCGGCGACATGCAGCTTGGACGGATCTGGTACCTGGTTCCCGATTCCGGTCATGTCCGCGGAACCAGCAACGGCACGACTTGGACAAAATCCGTCTTGCCGACTGGATTCGAACCTTCGCGATTCGAGCCCGACGCCGCCGATACCGCGCTCCAGCTTGTGGGCCACCTCTCCGACGAGCCGGTCCTGGTCCGCAGCGGACCTCTGGGAGCCCCCTGGCGGATCCTCCCCTTGTCGGCGCCAGGCGGAACCGTTCGCCAGCTCGCTCCAGGGCTTTGGTGCAGCTCCACGACGACCGACCTCGAGACGTTGTCGGAGTTGTGGTTGTCGCGATCGCCTGCGGGGAACTGGTCGCGGGTGGAGGCCGGGGGAATCAACGATTACTTCGTCGCGCAGGGCGAGGTCCTGCTCGCGACGGATTCCGGATTGCTGCAAGTGGACCTTTCGCAGTCCAACGGTGCGATCCCTCGATCGAAGCCTATCCATGGCCTACGCCGCGCCGGTACTCGTCTGGAGATCGAGATTGCGCCAAGCCATGGTCGGATTCGCTGGTCCCTGCATGCCATCGACGGCTCGATGCTGGGCGCAGGATTTGTCAAGACGGGCAGCAACGACATTTTCTGTCCATCAACTGCCGCGTGGATCCGCATCGGAAGCACCGCGTGGCGAGTGCCTCCGTACTGAACCCACCTCAATGCGTCACTTGAGCGTGGGTGTGGTCCAGTTGATCCATTTGGCGCGATCGAACTTGTATTCCGAAGGCGCTTCCATCTTCGCGGCCTCACCGGTCCCACCCAACAGGTACTTCTGCATGTAGCTCTTGACCCAGTGATCTTGCGTGGTGGGCTGCGAGCAATGCGTGTGTCCGCCCACGGAACTGTAGGTGATGGCTTCCGCGGCACCGAGAGCGGTGAAGATTTCCTTGGCGGCCATCGACGATCCGTATCCAACCTGGGGGCCCAGCCAATCGATCGAATTGTCCAGGACCAACAACGCGTTGGGGGCGATCATACCGACCATTTCGTGGTGGTCGACAGGAAGCTTGTTGATCGAGTTGCCGAAGTTCTGCCAGAAGTCCTGGCGCGTCCAGAACTGTTCATCATATGTGCTCTTGATCGGCTGCGCAGCGGTAAACGTGGGGATGATGCGCCATGCCGAAACACCGCCCGATCCGGCTTCTTGAGGGATCACGAGCTTGACACGCTGATCGAAGGAGCCTGCAATGGCGGACGATTTGCCCCAACGTGAGCAACCCGTGACGGCAAGACGATGGGCGTCGATTCCTGCCTCGGGAGTGATGAGGAGCGCGTCGATGATACGTGAAAGTCCCCAGGCATGCGCCATCAGTTCGGAGGCCGAATGGTTGGAGCCATACAAGTCGTAGAACAGCCCTTTGCCGCGACCACTGCCTTCGGCGGCAAGTGTGGCGATGGGATAGCTGATCTTGGCGACCGGCAAGCTCGAGTAGCCTCCGATGTTTCCACCATCCCAGCCGATCAAGGCCGCGTAGGGTGCCGTGCCGGAAGACGGCTTGGTGATGGTAACCGTGAAGCTCACGGACTTGCCCTTGTCGGTCACCTTCACGGTCAATTTTCCACCGGAGAACGACCCCTCGACTTTTTCCGGCTTGCGAGGCTTTTCGCCATGCACGTACTTCTCCAGCATCGCGGCGATTTCTTCGCGGCGGCAGGTCCACTGCGCCTTGGTTGTGACAGCCGTGCCGTCCATCATCTTGAAGGGATCGGGCAGGTTGGCGATGTTCGTCAGAGCCGACACGGCAGGCATCGCTGGGATGGTGCACGCACTGCGGTGGTCCTCCACGAAGGTGTCGGAGACAGGTGGAATCACTCCGCCCAACTCACGCATGGAGACCACAATCGCGGACTGGGACTCGGCGGTCATGGCGAACGTGGTATCGGCGTATCCCGTCTTTTGGAACATCAAGACGGGAAAGGAGGCCAAGGCTCTCGCCAAGATGGAAGGAGCTTCGCGCCAGCCTTCTGAGCCCATCAGAACAGGTGCGCGGTAGAGGATTTCGCTCCCCGAACGAATCGCCATGATCGCGTGGGAAACCGTCTGCGTCGTGGGCGCGTGGAAGCGCGCGATTCCGTTGCTGATCTGAGCACGACCGGTCCAGAGGGTTTTGCCGGTAAGTTCGACCAGCGAGAGTTCCAGTTCGCCAGAGGATGCCAGGCTCACCAAAAGATCCGAGCCTTCGTGGCGGAGGCTGAAACCTTGCAACATGGCACGCGAAGATATTCCGGAAGTCGAGATCGCGAATTTCCCCGAGGCGTCGGTGGTGGCCACCAGACTCCTGCTGGAATCCTTCACGGAAACCGCGACACCCGCCAAGGCCGCACCGGCGGTCGATTTCACGGTACCCGAAGCGGTCCAGCCCCAGGATTGGGTAGCGCACAGAAGCGCACTGGCGACCATCAAGAAACGCCCTGGAAAACGGCGCACAGGTTTTGTCATCGAGGGTATCCTGATTTTGGTCATCGGACATTCCTTAGGATTGGTGGGGTGAACAAACGACTACGAGCGGAGGGGACATCGCCCTCGCCCACGGTCGCTCGACAAGGATGAGTGAGTCCCCTGTCGATTCTGCCTCGTTGCTTCGAGGCACCTTGCTTCGGAGAGATTACGCGCGTTTCTCGACCTTTACCGCCAAATCCGCTGGGCCCCTGTTGCTAAAACCGAAACATTCCCGCAACAACCTAGGCCCCAATCCACCACTTTTTAATCCGCCGAGTCTCCTAACCCCGATTCCTCCCCCAATGCCCCTTCGCGTTTCTTCCCGCCTATCGACTACGCCCACCCCAAGAAACGAAAAGCCTCCCAACGCCG
>JBDKGS010000209.1:0-7990 GCA_039798065.1 Fibrobacterota bacterium
AAACGATCACTTCAGCACGAAGATTTCGTCGAGGTTGTGAAGGACGCCGCCCAGCGGTGTGGGGCGCACGTTGCCGAATTTTGTCCGGATCGCGTCGAGCGCTTCGGGGTGCCCCAGGTACACGAACGGCTGCTCCTCGCGGACCACGGCCTGGATGCGGTCGTAGACGGTCTTTCGCGCAGCCGTGTCGGTGAGCTTGACTCCCGCCGCGACCAGGCTGTCGAGCTCTTTCTCCCACGGGGTCGATGGGGCGCGTTGCTTGGGGTACCACATGTGCGTGACGCTGTTGGACAGCCAGACGTTGGCCGAGAAGTGGGGGTCGGAGCCGCCGCCGGTGAGCCCCAGCATCACGCATTCCCAGTCGTTGGTGCCGTCGAGTTTGGCCACCAGCGCGTTGAATTCGATCTGGGTGAACACGATCTCGATGCCGAGCTTTTCCAGATCCTTGCGCACCAGGCCCGCGGTTTCGATGCGCGATTGGTTCTCGGCGTTGGTGACCATGGTGAACTTGACCTGGTTCCCGTTGGCGTCGTGGAGCTTGCCCTGCGCATCCCAGACAAATCCCGACGCCTTGAGCAAGGTCTTGGCGCTATCGACATTTTGTGTCAAGGGCGCGAGCTTGGAGTTCCACCAATACCCGGTGGACGGGGACGACGGACCGTTGGCGTCGTGTCCCAGTCCGTTCCACACGATGTCGCGAATGGCCTTGCGCTCGATGGCGAAGCTGACCGCGGTGCGGAAATCGCGGTCCTTGAACCAAGCGAGTTTGGCGGGATCCACGAAGGGTTTGCCGTCCTTGGCTTTGCCCGTGTTCTGGTTGAAGACCAGGTAGAACGAGGCGCGTTTGGGGCCGAGTTTGTGGATGGCGAACCGTCCCTCCTCCTCCAAAGGCTTGAGGACCGGAAAGTCGGAGGCCGAGACTTCCATTTGGTCGATTTCGCCCGCTTTGAACTTCAGGACTTCAGCCTTCTGGTCCTGCACGATGGTCATGAGGATCGTGTCCAGATAGGGCAATTTCTGTCCCTTGGCGTCGGTTCTCCAATAGTGGGGATTGCGCACGTACACGCCGCGCTGGCCGCCTTCGTACCTGACCAGCTTGAACGGGCCGGTGCCAACAAGGCTGTCGGGAGGGGTATCCAGTCCGTAGACGGCGTTGAAGCCGACGCCGACCTTGTTCTGCAGGCGTTTGCGGGAAAGGACGGGCAAGCCTCCCGCCGCGGTCACGAACGGGCCGAAGGTGGTCGGCAGACGGAATTCGACCGTCAGGCTGTCCAGAGCCTTGACCTTGGGAAGCTTTCCGTCGACCATCAGGATGAAACGCATGGCGCATTCCACGGTGGTGTCGAAGGCGAGTTTTTCCCAGGTGAACACGACGTCGTCGGCGGTCAAGCTCGAGCCGTCGTTGAACTTCAGACCGGGGCGAAGATGGAAGGTGTACACCTTGCCGGAAGAATCGGATTCCCAGCTTTGCGCGAGCCCCGGCTTGGGCAGGCCGGTGACGGGATCCGATTCCAGCAACCCCCGGAAGATCCAGTCCGTGAATGCACTGGAAGAGGATTCGTTCGAGACGATGGGATTGAATGTCTTGGGTCCCCCAAGGCACGACAGGACGATCTTGCCGCCTGGGGTGCCGATGGCGGTGCCGGTATCGGAGGATTTGACAGAATCCGTCGAGACTTTTTTCGACTCGCAGCCGAAGGTCAGCAGCGTGACAAGGGCTGTCGATAGCAGGAGAGGCTTGCGCATAGATCGAAAGTTAGCCTCCCGATCGGCGATTCCCGCCCGTGCGGATCAGGGAGCGGGAAGGAACCCGTTGGCCCGCAGCGTGGCGCGGGCGCGAGGGGCCTGCAGAAACGCCAGAAAGGCCTTGGCGGCATCGGTGCGAGGTCCGTTCAGGGACTTCAAACGCAGGGCCGTGGGAGTCAGCGCGGGAACCAGGGACGGGTCCACGGGGGTCCAGCGACCCGAGCCGGCCAGCGAGTTGTTCCACAAGAGCGGTTGGGTCATGAATCCGTTGGCGAGCGACCGGATCTTCTTCGGAGCAGTGGGCTTTTTCGACTTCGCCGTATCGACGGATTTTGTCGAATCCGCGACGGGAGGTGCCTCGGCGACATGCTGGTGCGCCAGGGAGTCGACCACCGAACCTGGATCCGGGAGCATGAACAAACGCTGGCGGATTCCGGCCCAGTTTGGCAGGTTGTGCAAGGCCTTTACGACGGCTGCGCCATCGGGGGACAAGAGCGTGTCGGGAATCACGATGTCGCCGGGGGACTTTTCCCCAAGATGGCTGAGATCATTGGATGGATCGAGGACCGATCCCCGGACCCATACGCAGACGGGGATCGAGGCGAGGACGATCGGGCGATCGTCGGCGCGAGGTGTGGCTGCCAAGGAGTCGGCCCAATTTTTGTCCGACGAGAGGAAGATGTCCGTCCCGGGAGCCTTCGCACGCTGGGCCATGGCACCCGAGCTGCCGTAGGTGACGCGGGTGGGGATTCCGGTCTGCTCCTGGAACGACTTTCGGATATCCTCGATGGCGGTCTTGAATTCCGATGACGCCACGATGGTGACCTGGCTGTAGACCAGCTGGCAGGCGATCGAAGCGAAGAAAACGACGTTGCGGATCGTTCGTAAGGACATTTGGGTATTGGTCTCCCAGTGCGGAACTTCGGTAGCGCCAAGCCAAGAGTAGAATCGAGTACGATCCTGATCGGCTATCACCGGTACATCCCGAAGATTCGGTTGCGAAGCAGTTTGCGTGTATTTCAACGTAGTCTTTTTCAACCGGGCCCGGCACCCCCCTCGAGGGTCTACTTTTCCAACTTCCAGTACAAAGGGGAGTTGCAGCACGGCACGTTCAACGGAACAAGTCGACTACCTGGTGGTCGGAAGCGGCATCGCGGGGCTGTCGTACGCCTTGCGGGTGGCGCAATCGGGAACCGTGGCGATCCTCACCAAAGGAGACGCCGACGAGACCGGCACGCGTTGGGCCCAAGGCGGCATCGCGTCCGTCACTTCCGCCGACGACGCCTTCGCCTTGCACGTCCAGGATACCTTGGTCGCAGGCGACGGTTTGTGTCATCGCGACGCGGTGGAGGTGCTGGTCCAGGAAGGGCCGGAATCTGTCCGCGAGCTCATCGAATGGGGCGTGAACTTCACGCGCCAGGGCGGCAAGGCGAGCCCCTTCGATCTTCATCGCGAAGGCGGACACGGGCGCGCACGCATCCTGCACGCGGGCGACATCACCGGTGCCGAAATCGAACGCGCCTTGCTGGAGGCCGCGCGACGCCACCCCAACATCCGCATCATGGAGCGCCGCTTCGCGCTGGAATTCATCACCCAGCACTTTCTGACCGAACCTCGCGACGCCCAACTCACCTGTCATGGCGTCTACGCGTTGGATCGCGACTCGGGCCGCATCGAAACCTGGTTGTCGCCACGTACCGTGGTTTGCACCGGCGGCGTGGGGCAGGTCTACCAGCACACCACCAATCCCACCGTCTCCACCGGCGACGGCATCGCCATGGCTTGGCGCGCGGGAGCCCGAGTGGCCAACATGGAATTTCTCCAGTTCCATCCCACCCAGCTGTTCGACCCCATGCGCGGGCCGTTCTTGATTTCGGAGGCCGTGCGCGGTGCGGGGGCATTTCTTGTCGACAGCCGCGGCAACCGCTTCATGGAAGCCGAACACGCTCTCAAGGACCTGGCGCCCCGCGACATCGTCACCCGTGCCATCGACCGACGCATGAAGGAGCTGGGCGATCCTTGCGTGTACCTGGACGCCACCGCGCTGGGCGCGCACGCCAAGAAGAAATTCCCGAACATCCACGCGCGCTGCCTGGAAGCCGGCATCCGGATGGAGCGCCAGCCAATTCCTGTCACACCGTCGGCGCATTACCTGTGCGGTGGCATCCAGACCGACCTGCACGGCAAGTCCAACATCAAGGGCTTGTACGCCTGCGGTGAGTGCGCCCACACGGGCGTGCACGGTGCCAACCGCCTTGCCTCGAACTCGCTTTTGGAAGCCGTGGTCTATTCGCGTCGCGCCGCCGAACACGCCATGCGCTACAAGGTCGACCCAATCCCCACGCGCTACGTGAAACGCTGGGATCGTCGCGGCACGCAGGAACATCGCGAAGAAGTCGTGATCCGCCATCTGCACGACAGCGTGCGTCGCACCATGTGGGATTTCGTGGGCATCGTGCGCACCACCGATCGTTTGAAGCGCGCCGCCAGCCACTTGCGCCTCATTCGCGACGAAGTCGAAGACTTCTACAAGCGCACCGTCATCACCCCCAGCTTGCTGGAACTGCGCAACTCGGCGCGTGTGGCACGTCTCATCATCGAGTGCGCCATCCGCCGCAAGGAAAGTCGCGGGCTCCATTCGTCGCTCGACTTCCCGCGCCATGCGCTGAAACCCGCCGACACGGTCCTGAAGCACAGGGTGTAGGTGGATAGGCGTTGGGGGAGGTCTCCCCCTCGCTCCGGCTAAACGCCGCCCCGCTCGAACGGACGATGCGGCGTTGGATCCCTTCGGCAAGCTCAGGGCATCGCCTCCGCTACCCCCTCTGTCGGGGGGGGGCTGTCCAGGCAGGTCGCGTTGACACTTCCTGTTGCGCGCGTTTCTTGACGGATTTTGACCAACCTAGGCACAAAAAAGGCCACCCTCCCGAGCGTGGGAAGGTGGCCTTGATGGCGATTTCTGTCGAGAGCGCTATTTCTTGGTGGTCGTGTCGGCTGCCGGTTTCGAAATAATCAGACCCCCGGATATCTGGGGGCGACGGATGAGTTGGATACGATCCAGCTCAAGCGAACCTTCAAGTGCCTTGAATCCTGATGCCAAGTCAACAGAGTAATCGGGCTCCACCGGCTGATGGCAATCGCCACAGTAAATCCAATTCGGGATGAGGCGTGTCACGGTGGAGTCGTGGGTGCCCGGACCGGGAACGTTGGCTGCCTGGATTATGTAGGACGTATCCTTGGTGCCTTGCACAACCCACTCCCCGTTAGTGAGTGCTGCCAGCCCGACTTTGTTCGTGTTCGGTTGAATGATCGACCACTTGAAATTGGTGATATCGTTCTTGACCCAAAGATCGTGATCGACACCCCAGACCCACTTGGGAGTCCACGTACCACTGTGGGCGACCCATCCTTGGAATTTCGACAGACCCATTTGAATCATGCGTCCGGAGTCTGGGTAACCCGGAACGGACGAGCCTGCGTCGTAGAAGGGCAGACCGCGGATGATCCAATAGCTCTTTGGAGTGGTGTTCGTCGAATCCGTGACGACACTCGGAAGATAGGCGTTGCTGGCAGGGAAAAACGCGGAGTAGTCTAAGATGAAACGCTTCCAGGTCGTTCCGATCGTATCGACATAGCGAAGGAAACCGTCGTCATAGTTTCCGTTTTGCTTGTCGTTTCCTTTCAAGACAATTTCTGTAACCATGGGGACCGATGTGTTTGTCGTTGTGCCGGATGGTTTCCAGCGTGCCCAGAATGCGATTCGGTAGGTTTCGCCCATCATGTCGGCTGGAACGCCTACGGAATAGCCTGCCATGCCAGGGCCGCGACCACCATCGGAAATGCGAGTCGCGCCACCCTCTGGGATATTGAAGCTTATGTGACCGTTGCGGAATCCGATGTGTTTGTTCCAATCAGGATCGGCAGTGTTCGTGAATGTTTCAATCTGATCGGGAATGCCGGTGCTGACGCAGTTGCCGCAGCCCCAGAATCGCCAGTTCACACCGATGGGATTGGTCAAGCTGTTCTGTTCGAAATCGTCGACTAGCAGCGTATCGCCTTCCACGACATAGCGGCGCGAATCGGCGATGGAATTCGCCCAACCGTTGCGCATGGCGATCACCCGCAGCCACTGGCTCTTCTGGATGAAGAGGGTGTCGCCGGGGAGCTTCTTCTGGGTGGTGCCGGTCGGGTCGCCTGAGGCGTTCCACGCGGGTGTAGTGCTGTCGCGTGTGACAAAAAACGTCACATTTGGAGAGCGCGTAGACAGTTTCACCGCTTGATAGCTGCGGTAAACGCCGGAATCCGGCGCGAAAACGATCTTGGCCACCTTGAAGGTGTAGTTGCCAACCGCCACATCGCTGGAGTCCCATCCTACCTTGCAGGCCACGGCCTTCACCGTGACGTTCGAGTCCAGCTTCAGCGCCGAATCCGCGTAGTACTTGGTCGAGCCGCAGTTTGGCGTGGAGTTGTCGAGCGAATAGCGGATATCCGCGCCTTCGGCGGAATCCGTGATCGACAAGGTTTGAGTGGTGTCGTAGTTGCCGGTCTTGAAGCTAAGGGTGGGAGTGGCAACCTTGAACTTGTAACTAGCCGAAGAGATGCTGCTGGAATTCCATCCGGGCAGAATGGCCATCGCCTTGACTGTCATGTTGCTGGCGATCAGCAAGGTGTCGCCGGCCTTGAGCGAGCTGTTGTTGGGATCCGAGCCATCTGTGGTGTAGTAGACCGGAATTCCGGATAGGCTCTTGATGCTCAAGTAGCGCTGCGACGTGTAGGTGCCGCTCTTCACGGAGAACACGGGGGGCAAAGCGTTGAGCTTGATCGTTGTCGTGCAGGCGGGGCTGGAGTTGCCACCATTGAACGACTTGGCGATGATCGTCATGCCCGACTGGACCAGGATGCTGTCGGTCTTGGAGTAGATGTACGAGTCGCGCGACGGATCGCCGCCGTCGGTGGTGTAGCGAACCGTATCGCCCACGCCAAAGCCTCCGATAGCCACCTTCGAGACGTAGTTGAAGCTGTCCAGGCGGTTGGTGCTGAAGTAGGGCTTCCCTAGGGTCTTGCCGATCAGGAAGGTGACCGTTGTCGTGTCGGAGTACACCACGCCAAGGCTGTTGCGGCGCACGGCGATGGCGCGGAAGGTAGTGGTGCCCTTGATGGGCTTCGTGAAGCCAGATGCGACCAACGGGTCTGAGCTCAGGATCTTGGAAGAGGCACCGCTAGTGGTGTAGCGCATGCTGTCGGTGGAAACGTCGGCGGCGGTGAACTGGACCGTCACCGAATCGGTGAAGTCGGTTTGGCCCGGCTGCCCGGTGGTGGCCTTGATGAATGGAGCGCCCAGTTCGCGTGTGACGGATACGACATTGGTGTCGGTGCTGGTGCCGTTGGATGTGACCACGGTGTATTTGCTAATCCCTACCGGGATACCCGTGATCTTGTAGGTGAACTCGCTGCTGCCTTGCGCTGCGGCGCCATTGACCTTGGCGGTGATTCCGGTCTTGGAGCCAGCCTTGAAACGCAAGGTCAAAGCCGTCACGTCGTTCACAATGGATGTGTCCGACGAGCTCGGCGTGATCATGGTGATCGAAGGATCGGCGGACGGCGTGGTGGTGGTCGGCGTGGACGTGGTGTCGTTGTTCCCGTTGTCCGCGGGGGGAGGGCTGCTGGTGCTGTCGCAGGAGACGATCGTCATCCCGGCCAAAGCAAGGGCAAGAGCCCAGACCGTCGTTTTCTTCATTGCGCTATCCCCTGTTCGGATCGGAACTGTTACCTGCGCAGGCACAGGACTACACCATACCCTATTCTAGGACCTTAACGGACCGCCCGTCAAGCAGTTACACAACTTTTGACGCTCAAAGAAGGAACAGGTTGTCCCGGTGGACTGCTTCCTGGGGGACGGGCCGACCCAGCAATTCCGAGAATTCCCCCGATGCGTGCCCCGCGATGCGGGCGAGTTCGGCGGCGCTGAAATTTGTCACGCCCCGCGCGACGGCTTTTCCACGGAGGGTGGTCATCTCGACGACAGTTCCTGCCGCGAAGGAGCCCACCACTTTGCGGATCCCGGCCGGGAGCAAGGAAACGCGGCGGCCCGTGAGTGCGGCGACGGCGCCGTCGTCCAGGACCACCTTGCCTTTGGGGGTCGACACGAACCGGATCCAGCGTTTCCGAGACCCTAGTTTTTTGTCGGACGGCAAGAACAGGGTGCCTACCGGTGCCCCTGCCAAAATCTGACTCAACCTTGCGGTGA
>JBDKGS010000210.1:0-7980 GCA_039798065.1 Fibrobacterota bacterium
GCGCGTGGCGACGTGCTGCCGGGTTTGCTGGAAGAGTGCTTGACGGAAATTGGCGCCAAGACCTCCGACATCTCGCGGGTGGTCTGCGGCGTGGGGCCGGGCTCCTTTACCGGCATCCGCATCGCCTTGTCCTTTGGCCACGGCATCGCCTTCCGACGCAATCTCCCTTACCAGGGTGTCTCCAGCCTGGCTGCGACTTTGCAAACCGCGCAATTTTGCTCCACCCGTCCCGTCGCCGCGGTGCTCGATGCCTTGCGCGGCGAGGCCTACGTGCGCCCGTTCGGAACCGACCGCGATATCCGCATGCCCATCGAAGAGCTGACCGAATTCCTGGACGGTCCCCAGCTGGTCGTGGAAGGCCGCCCCGATTTCCTGGAGCGCCTCCCTGCCGGCTGGCACGACCTCTCCAAACACGTCACGGCCAAGAATCTGATAGGGGCCTTGCGCCACGATGCGACAGATCCTGTCCCGAACTATCTGCGCGCCAGCGCCCCGGAAGAACTGCGCGACGGGAAGTAGGGGCGAAGTTCGTCTTGTGGCATATTAGGCTATCGTAATGGCCTTAAATCGTGCATTTGCCACACATTTAAGCTATTATAGAGTCCTATGGATTGCCCGATCGAGATTCATGCGGAAGGAAACTGGAAGCGAATTGGTTCCTGGATTCCCATGGCTGGCTCCGAGGCGCGCGGCATCGCTGGCGCTGGCCGTTGGAGCTACGACATGGACTGGGTCTTGGATCATCTCGGGTGCCCCTGGGCCAAGGTTTCCCTTGCCCTGCCTTTGACTCTGGATTCGATCGCCTTGCCGCATTGGCCAGCCTTTTTGCTCGACCTTTTGCCCGCAGGCCCGGCTCGTGATCGCTGGCTCTCCCTGTTGGGAATCGGGAACGGTCCAGCAGCCGACTGGCCCTTGCTGCTCCATGCAGGACGCGCTCCGGTGGGGAATCTCCGACTCGCCCATGCGCGCCAATGGAATCCAGAATTTGTCCGCGGGTTCACCAAATGGGAGGTCCTGGAGCACGCGGGCCATTTCCTGGAATTCATGCGAGAAGCCCAGCAAATCCAGTTTGGAGCAAGGAACGATTCGCCCTATTCCGCAGCCGACACCCAAGGCGCCGCCCCCAAGTACCTGCTGACCGAAGATGAAGCCGGCTTGTGGTGGGCGGAAGGTACCCTACCCGACGAACGGTGCCGCAAATTCTGGCTGGTCAAATTCCCGCGTGGCGAAACCCGCATCGATCGGACCATCTTGCAAGCCGAACGCTCCTGTTTGGAAATCGCGCGTTCCTGGGGGCTCTTGTGCCATGAGCCCTTGCATTGGGAGAAGGACTGCCTTTTCGTCCCTCGCTTCGATCGCGTTGTCCATTCGAAAGGGTTGCTCCGCCTGGGGTTGGAGTCGCTCTGTTCCAGCCTCGGGGTGGCCGAGTTCGGGCACGAGTTCCTTCACGAGGAACTGTGCGAGGCGATCGCGAAATTTTCCACGGATCCAGCTTCTGATCTGCTGGAATACGTTTCGCGCGACGTCCTGAATCTGGCCTTGGCGAATTCCGACAACCACGCCCGCAATGTGGCCTTCTTGAAAAACGGCCCCGTTGTCAGGCTTTCGCCCATTTACGACATCGCTCCCATGGAACTCGACCCGGAAGGGATTCGTCGCGCGGTCCGTTGGAAGGGCGAATACCCGCTGCGCCCCGACTGGAGCGGCGTCGCCACAAGCCTTGGCCGATGGATGGATCGCGATCTGGTCGTGGGGCGTCTGCATGCGCTGGCCGAACGGGTGCGTGCCCTCCCCGAGGCGGCAAGGACGTTCCAGTTGCCAGATCCGGTGACCGATCATTGCCGACCTCGCTGGGAGCGGCTGGCCACCGATCTCGAGAAGATCGCATGAAGCGCAAGGTCCGGACTCCCGAAGAGCTCGAGGCGCAGCGGAAAGAGCTGCGACAGAAATTGCACAATGGGCAATTGACCATCGGAGAGGCCGTGCGCGAAATGCGACGTCTGACCGGCCTCACACAGACGGAATACGCCACGCGAGTGGTTGGGATTTTTCCGCGCGTGCTGATGGACATCGAACGAGGCGCCGCCAACCCGACCCTCGAAACGCTCGAACTCCTCGCCAAACCATGGGGCTGGAAAGTCGGGTTCGTTCCGCCACCGGAGGAGTGACTGGCTTGTATGAGCATGGCGGGACTCGCGTGCAGGCTTGAGTCAGACTCAATTGCACCGATAGCGATCGAACGGCATTCGTCAGATCCCGTCCCCAACTACCTGCGCGCCAGCGCCCCCGAGGAACTTCGAGCGGGCAAATAGCCATTCCTGCTTGCGCACGCAAGCCGAATCGGAAGCGCCCGTTCCCGGGCGCATTCCAACGATGTCAGATTCTGACGAGCATCAATACAGCGCCAGCCGCACACCCAACGCCACCTGGTTCACCATCATGTTCGATTGCCTGCTCGCGGCACCGTCCAGGTCGCCGTTGGCCTTGTACAGCGGAACGCTACCGGTCAGAGCGATCTTGCTCTGCAGTGTGAACTCCATGCCAGGGAGCATCTGGTAACCGAACCCGAAGACGACATTGTGCGTGGAAAGGGTGGGCGCATCGTTGGTGCCCAGGTCGGATTGCTTCGCTGGTGCCCAGACGATATCGGCCTTGTCGGTGGCTGTGGTCGGGATCGTGAGGACGGTGGTGGTGCGTTTGTTTTCCGATGTGCCCCCGATGGGCATGTCCCATTCGTAGCCCAGCTTCACGCTGAGACGTTCCGAGACCCTGAAGAGGGGAGCGAATTGCAAGCCCAGCGACAGTTGATCGATGGTGTGTTCCTCCTTGTTCGACCCCAAAACACCCAGATCGTAGGAGTTGTCGTACCGGTTTTTGTCGTACTGGAAGGTGGCACCGCCACCTAACAGGAATTGTTCGGTCAGGGCGTAGGTCATCATCGGACCGATTGCGATTCCAAAACTGGCTTTCGCTTCGGGGCTTCCGGCGGCCAGGCCTGTGCCCAGGTCGTCGCCCAGGTAAAGGAAGTTGTATCCGCCTTTCGCTTCGATGCTGAAATGGGCCGGTGCTGCAAACGACGCCGCCGCGGTGGCGGCGATCAGGAACATGGAAGACTTCATGAGGGAGCTCGTTTCTTGGGGCGCCTCGATCGTGGTCGGAATCCGACCACCCGCCTTCGCGGATGTCATTGCGCCTACAAGCACCATACAAAGGTCGGGACTCGGGAGTTCGCCATCACCGTGAGTGACAGATTCTGGCAGTCCGCGGCATTGCTTCGAACGGTGCTCCCGCAAACCGTCATCGCAAATCGGCACGACAAATCTTGTTCGTGCCGGCGTGAACTACATTTCTGGACACAGAATTCCTGAAGTCTCCCCGACGCACGTACGGCACCGAACCTCCTCGATTCGGTGCCGCGTGATCAACGAGGAAACTTGAATTTCTTGGCGAGCCGCAACACCCTTTGGCGGCTAATCAAGAAGGAAACTTCTACTTCTTCGCCTCGGCGGCTTCGATGGCGGCTTTGATCTCGCCCGGGTTGCGGGTGGGTTTGCCGTTCAGATAAAGAGAAGGCGTACCCTCCACGCCCACCTTTTCGCCAAGTCTCATGTCGGCTTCCACATTTTCACGGGCCGCATCCGATTTGCGGTCGGCGTTGAACTTCGCCAGATCGAGCTTCAGCTCGGTGGCCGCCGCCACCAAGGTCGAGTCGCTCAGGCCGCGGAAAAGGGGAGTCACCTTGTCGAAGTACGGCCAGAATTTGCCTTGGCGGTTGGCTGCCCAGAGTGCCTGATGCGCGTTCATCGCCTTGTCGTGGATGGACACGAGCGGATAGTGGCGAAAGGAGATCTTGAGCGTCTTGGGCGACTGCTCTTGCAAGCCCTTGAGGATGGGGGCCATCTGCGCGCAATACGGGCACTGGAGGTCGGTGAACAGCACCACGGTCACCGGGGCTTTCACATCGCCCAAAATGGGAGTTCCGGCAACCGGGATATCGAAGGTGGAATCTTGCCTGGCCAACGAGCGTCGAGCTTGTTCGACGTCCAATCCCTTCGATGACAGAATCCGTTCCAGCATTTTCAGTTCGGCGGCGAGGCTGTCGACCTTGGCCTGGATGGCCTTGAGTTCGGGCGATGCCTGGGCACAAGTAAAGCTGGCCAGCAGGCCGATCGCGACAATGGGGCGCAGGAAGGACATGGAGGACTCCGCGAGAGTGTGGATCCATCAAACTAGTGATCGCGCGCGGTTTCGCCGCCCTTCCAGCAAAAGACGGAATCTGGTCGGTGCCGAAGGTGGGGAGGGGGCTAGATTTGCGGGAGTGGAAGACGGAACAATCGCTTTCTGGAGTGCGGTGACGCACGGTCGGCGAGCCCGATTCGCCGGGATCCTTACGGTGGACGCATGACCCATCACTGGATCCAGGTGTGGTTGATGGTCCTGCGCCGACGATCCAGGTCCATTCTGCTGGGGCACAAGGGACCGGCACAGGTGCGTCGATGGATCGCGCGCGTGTTCGCCTTCACGCTGCGCTTGATACCGGTGGATCCGCATTTGCTCACGAACCACAAGGCTCGTTCCAAGCATCTGAATCGCCAGCTCGCCTGGTCGCTGGCCTTCGTAGCCGGAGCCGTGAACGCGGGCGGTTTCCTGGCTGTCGAACTGTACACCTCGCATGTGACAGGAGCTGTCGCCAAGATCACCGACCAGCTGGTGCTGGGCGACACCGCGCTGGCGTTGGAAGGCGTGGGAATCGTCGTTTCCTTCGGGCTTGGCGCCTTCTTCTCCACCTTGCTCATCAGCTACGGTCGACGGCATCGGTACACGAGCCATTACGCGGCGAGCCTCATGATCGAGGCCATTCTGATGGTGGTCTTCGGCCTCATCGGGGCGCGCCTCAACGAGATCCACGGCGTGTTCGTCCCAGCCACGGTCATGCTGCTCAGCTTCATGATGGGCATGCACAACTCCATGGTCACGACCATTTCCAACGCGGAAGTGCGCACCAGCCATATGACAGGAATTGTCACCGACCTGGGCATCGAACTCAGCCGATTGTTCTACTTCAACCGCTCGCGCGACCCGCGCATCCAGCCCATCCGCGCCAATCGCGACAAGCTCAAGCTGCACAGCCTGATTCTTGGATCTTTTTTTACCGGAGGGTTGGTCGGGGCGCTCACCTTCAAATACGTGGGTTTCAAGATGGCGCTGTTCCTGGCGGCGTATCTCGCTTTCCTGGCGGTACGGCCCATCTTTCACGACCTGCGGGTCCGTTGGCGCTTGATGCAGATCACGCGAAGCGGGGTTTGACCCCCAAAAAGAAATCTTTCGCAAGGTATGGTTGCGAGGGCTAGTTTTCCCGTCCACTATGAGGATGACATCGGCTCTCGGGCTTCTCCCGATCATGACCTTCCTGGGGTGCGCCGGTTCGGCGCCGCGCATGGGAATCGATGGCGCAGCCAACATGGATGCCTTGGCTAGAAGCATCGCTCTCGACTACCGGGACAACTGCTACGAGCCGGTGCTCAAGCGGCACGTGCCCGATGCGATGTGCCAGTTCGATCTGTTCGACAAAGCCGAACGGCAATGGGGCACGACGTTCGGACCCAACGAACTCAAGTCTTCTGCGAACAAATTGCTGGGCATGAAGATCGAAACGGAATTGGGCAAGCTGCTGGTCTACGACGCGCCGGCGCAGCGCTACGTGTCGTCGAACACGAAATCCCGATTCGAGCTCATCGCCGCCTTGAAGGACAAGTACCGGATCCGGTGAACATGGCAAATCCCGCAATCCTCCAGAATCTGGTCTACTACCTCCTTCAGTTCGTGACCTTTTTGGGGACGGCGGGTTGGACCTTGTACTGGCTGACCATGCGGATCCCGATGGCCGATTGGCGCTTCTTGGCCGTTGGGCTGCTTTTGGCGTCGGTGCTGGGATGGTGGCCGTGGATCGCGTTGGGCGCGGCAGCAGCCTTGTCAATTTCTGTCGGGCTTTTCGCAGGTGATCTCGATGCGGAATCGAAGATCCAGGTGATCCAGGAAATCGCCATTTTCTGGGCGTTGGGTCTCGGGTGGGGCGTGCTCGCTCGGCGTTGGCTCGCACCACCGCCAAAGGCTCCCGTACGCCACTCCTCCCATTTGCCACCTCCTCCACCTCCGGTTCAGGCGGCTCCGGTTCGCCAGGCCGAGGCCGAGGCATTCCGTTCCAAAAAGTTGATGGCCGGATCGTTCGAAGAAACGACCCGTGAGCCGTTCCGAGTCGAGGCTGCTCCGGCACCGTCTCCCGTCGCCAATCCGCCAGCCCCAAAACCCGAAGGCGGTTTTTTTCCGGTATTCAAAAACGTACCCGAGCCTTCGAACACTCCTGCGCCAACATCCGCCCAAGCGGCTCCGGTACCTGCAACACCTGGCCCACTTCCCAGACCCGTCCTTCCGCCGCCGCCCGCTTACCAGGGCGATGAATCGGTCTACATCCCCAGCCTTCCGGGGCTACCGGGCAAGGATTCCGATCACGTTTTCCTGGATACGGTCACCCATCCAGGTTCCGACGCGCCGGGGCTTTCGCGTCATCTCGCCGATGCGTTCAGCAGCCCAGGCCCCATCGCCGCACTGCCGGCTGGCGCACAAACTCTCGAGATCCGACTGGACCAGATGCCGCCGCGACCGCCCGTCCTCGAAGAGCCGTCCGTAGCGCCTGCCGAGGATTTCCCCACCATGGAGTTGCCCGTCAACAGCTTGATGCGCACCCCCCCAAGGCCTTCGCACAACCCCAACTCGTCGTTCCATCTGCCCATCTCCAGCAGCGGACCCGATGGCTCTGCGGGCGATCCGTCGGAATCCGACGGACAGACCTTGCGTCGCTCCTCCAGCTTCATGCGCCCCGAAACCTATCCGGGCACCGCCTACGAACACCTGCTCGAGTGGTACAACCAGTTTTCCTGGTCGCCTTGGAATGCCGAAGAGCTGGAAAAACACTACTACCGCCCAGGTATTCGCGTGAGTTGGGAAAGCCTTGCGCTTGCCGATCTCGCCAAAGCCTGGAAAGTATGGCACGCCGGGCCGGTGCAGGCTCCGGTCCATCCCGGACAGGTGACCCTAGGGGCGTTGGAAGGTTTTCTGCGCTGCGAAATGCTGGGTGTGCTCCGCCACCAAGGTTTCCCCGACCTCCATTTACTCAGCGCCTCCACCGCCGGAGACATCTGGGTGCCTGTCTACCAGGAGGTGCGTGGGCGCCAGCGCGGTGGGGAAGCGGTGATCCACGATGTCGCCAAAGGCGAACCTGCCTCCGACGCCAAGGGGTTGTTGATGGGTCGCCCCGACCGGCTTGCCGAAATCCGTCAAGAGTGCGACGTGGTGAGTCTGGTCACGCCATTTTCTGTCGGGGAAAGCCTGAATTGGACGGGCGTGTACGCGGTGGCTCAATTCCGCGTCGCCGAGACCATGGGCTGGTCGCTCAGCGGTGTGCCGGTGGTGGTGAATCTTCCACTTCCCATCTGGGACGAACGTAAACTGTGCCGTGTCGTGGTGGTCGACGACGTGGTGACCGAACAACGTCGACTGGATGTGGCGCTGGAGCGCTTCAACAGGGTCTTGTCGGGCTTGGTTGCGCCCAAAGCCCAGACCCAGTCGAGTGTTTGCAGCGGCTGCGGCTGGAGACACGCCTGTGCAAGCTACGCCGGTGGCCGACCGCGGCTGGATCTTTCCAAGCCGCCTCAGCAACTTGCGGCGGCGTTGAAGTGATCGGGCTTTCGCAGTCGCCGCTTTCCGACGACCCCATGCGCTATCTGGACGACGGATCGATCGAAAGCCTCTACCACCGGTTGCTCCCCAGCTGCGACCGCGTGTTGTTGGAAATGGCCAGGCTGCTGCAGCGCGCCGCCGAAAACCGGGTGCCGGCGGTGCAGGTGAAAGGACGCGTCAAGCGGTTGCCCAGCCTTCTGGAAAAGCTCCATCGCAAATTCTCGCCCACCGACATGTTGGAGC
>JBDKGS010000211.1:0-7851 GCA_039798065.1 Fibrobacterota bacterium
CCGGGCTTGTACCGTGTGCACGAGCCACCCGAAATGGAAGCCATCGGGATCATCTCCGATTGGGCCGCCGCGCTCGATCTGCCGCGTTGGAGCAACGCCCGCGGCGACAAGGGCGACGAAACCAACGTGCGACCGCAGGCCCAGCAGTGGCTCGCCAAGTTGCTGCGCAGCGGCGTGCTGCCTCCGGGCTTGCAGGGCAAGATCATCCGGTCCATGAAGAAGGCGCGCTACAGTCCCGATTGCCGCGGACACTTCGCGTTGGGCTGGTTGCACTACGCCCACTACACCAGTCCCATCCGTCGCTACCCCGACCTCTGGACACATCGTGTCATCAAGGAATTCCTGAAGGCGGGAACTGTCACCGCGCGTTGGAGCGCCACCGTCCGGAAATTGGCAACCCACGTGAGCGGTCGCGAAGACGCCACCGTGAAGGCGGAACGCTCGGGCAACAAGGCGTGCGCGGCGTGGATCTTGAAGGATCGCGTGGGCGACGTCTTCGAAGCCGAAGTGACCGGCGTGGAACCCATCGGCGTGTTTTTGCTGGTGAAGAGCCCGTGGGCCGAAGGCATGATGCACGTGCGTCGCATGACCGACGACTTCTACGAACACCTGGAAGAGCGCATGGAGCTCAAAGGGAGGCGCACCGGCAAGAGTTTCAAGATCGGCGACATCGTGCAAGTGCGGTTGGCGCAGGCGGATCCTGTCCAAGGCTGGGTGGATTTCGAGCCCAACACGCCCATACCCCGCGGCCCCGACGGAATGCCCTTGCCCGCTGCCCGACCCGCCGCCAGCGGCATGGATCGCGGGGGCAAAGCGTCCAAAGGTTCCGCGGCGCGAGGGCGCAAGGAAGTTCCCGGGCCAAAGGGCCAATCCAAGGCCCCGGCGAAGGGTCGGCGGTCGCGTCGGTAAAAGTTCACACAGGCACTCTCCCGAAACGGCGATTGCGTTCTTATCTTTGGGGTCTACATGAGTGCAGCCCAAGTGGTGGAATTGGTAGACGCGGCGGACTCAAAATCCGCTGGGGGAGACCCCATGACGGTTCGATTCCGTCCTTGGGCACTAACGATCGGAACCAAGGCCTCCTGGCAACGCCAGGGGCCTTTGGTCTCCGAAAACTTTGGAAAGACAGGTCGCAGCCGAATGAAATCGCTGATCTTGGCCGCCTGTCTCGTTCTACCGATTGCCGCAACCGCTGGCGACGGCATGAAGTACCAGGACCACTGGCGCTCCTTGGGTGTATCGGCCATCGACATCGAGCTGATCGACAAGCTCGACATGAAGAAGAAGAAGGTCGAAGCCCTGGTGACCCGTGGTGTTTCGGTTCGCGAATACTCGCATCGGCCGTGGGAGCCCATGGGCATCACGGAAGACAGATGGTTCGACCAGTTGCAGAACGGCTCCAACATCGGTCAGCTGGAGCGCATGTACACCCGGCAGAACGATGTCGTCGATCCGGTCCGTCCCAACATTCTGGTTGCGATCGTGGCTCCGGGCTTGCCCCAGTTCAAAGAAGATCGTCCGGTGGCGGGTGCGGTCCTCAGTGGCCTTGGCGTGGCGTTTTTGGCGCTGTCCGTGAAAAGCATCGTGAAGGACGACGCCTCCGGTGCCGTCCAGGTGTGGCTTCCACTGCTTGCGGTGGACATGATGGCTTCGGGTGCCGATGTCTGGTACCACCACTATCGTGAACAAGCCGTCACGGGCTTTTCGCTGAACTTGCAGCCGCGTACCACCGGTCTGGGGTTGGCGTTGGCCGCGAGGTTCTGATCGTGTTGTTGCGCGAAATGGCCAAGTCCAAGATCCATCGGGCCACCATCACCGAAGCCAATCTCCATTACGAGGGATCGATCACCATCGATTCGGCTTTGATGGAACAAGCCGACATCCTGCCTGGCGAACGCGTGCAGGTGGTGGATATTTCCAATGGCGCTCGATTCGAGACCTACGCCATCACGGGCCCTGCCAATTCGGGCGTGGTCTGCGTCAACGGCGCTGCCGCTCGACTGGTGCAGCCCGGCGACCTGGTGATCTTGATCACCTACTGCCATCTGCCCGACGAACAGGCGAAAAAACACAAGCTCCAGGTGATTTTCGTCGACGGCCAGAACCGTCCCGTGCTGGGTGGAGTGGCGCATTCCGTCGACGGAGAGTAGACTCCTTAGCATGGAACACCGGCTGGGACTTCTGCTTTCGATCCTGTTGTGCACCGCTTCGGCATCGTTCGCCCAAGGGTTCGCTCCCACGTTCTCGGGCGGCGGAGTCGTTCCTTCCCTGGGAAAAGGATCCAGCCAACCAATTCTTGTCGACCCCAAGCGTTTCCAGATGCGCCAAAGCGTGACAATTTCCGCCATGGCCGGCGGGGGTTCCACCCTTTCCCAGAGCTACTACCAGAACAGCATGGAATGGAAATTGTCCGATCCGCTCACATTGCATCTGGACCTGGGGATCATGGCTCCCATGTCGGCATCGGGGCCCATGGCGCAGGCCTACAAGCCCGGCGCCTACCTGGTTCCCGCGGTGGCGTTGGAATACAAGCCGTCGGAATCCGTCATGATGGTCCTGCAATACTCGGGAATGTCTTCGGCTCCGGTGGGATCCAAGGGCGGACTCCCATGGCGGTGAAATGCTGAGCCTTCGAGGAGCGCTCCTCGGTTCCGTTTTTCTCGTGTTCGCGGCTTGCAACCAGCCCGACAAGCCAGCCACGGTCGGAGAGCCCGACTCCATCGATTCGGTCGCCGGGCTGCCCGGTTCCGCAGGCGTGGTGGAAGTGCTCAACGGCACGGGTCGCAGGGGCGCCGCCAATCTGGTCGCCGAGCGGCTGCGCAAGCAGGGCTACGACGTGGTCAAGATCGGGAACGCGCCGGAGCGCAACTATTCGCGCACCCTGGTGGCCGAACGCCGCGCTGCGGCGGACATCGCGGCCGGTGTGGCCAAGGCCATCGGCGTGCCAACTACCTTTGCCTATCACAACGAGAATTTGCTGGTCGACGCGACAGTGTTCGTCGGCCGAGATTTCGAGGAGATCCTACCACCATGAGCACAGTCATCGAAGCAGACGAAATCCGTCGGTTGGCCATCGCCCACCTTTTTGGGCGCAAGGCGCAATCCGTCGCCTCCGTCGATCTGCGCGAGCGCAGTTCGTTGTGCGACTGGTTCGTCCTGGCCAATTGCCAGAGCGAAGTCCAGTTGCAGGCGATCCTCTCCGGATTGCGTCGCGACCTGCGCAAAGCGGGCGTGCCCACGTTGCGTTCCGAATGCGCCCATGGCAGCAAATGGGGCGTGCTCGATTTCGGCGTCGTCATCGTCCACGTGTTCATGAAGGACGCCCGCGAGTACTACTCGCTGGAGAAGCTCTGGAAGGACGCTCCTCAGGAAGAAGCAAACCCGAAGGACTATCCGTTGCCCAAGACGGATTCCGTCGACGACACGGATGCCGACGAAGGGCTCGAATCGGAAGAGACCTGGTCGTAAGGATCCGGGGAACGAATTCGCTCGTCCGGTGAGAATCGATCCGCGAGCGATCCGAGCCAACCACCCCGCAGCGATCTGCGGGGTATTTTTTTAGCCAGCCATTCAGGGTTTTCGGAGCCAAGCTTCCCAGAGGCACCTCCGATGAGATCGAACAAGGACCGGGAAACGACATGAACTCGCTGAAGACGGCATTCGCCAAAGCCATCGCGGAACACTTGGGACAAGACCTACTCGCGGTTGAAGGCGCCATCGCGCGTCCACCCGATGTCAAGCTGGGGTTGTTCGCCTACCCCTGCTTCGCCTTGGCCAAGACGCTGCGCAAGGCGCCGCCCGCCATCGCCGCCGAACTGGTGGGCGTGGTGGCCGCTCCGGAGGGGACGGAACTTGTCGCCGCGGGTCCGTACCTCAACTTGAAGCTCAAGCCCGGTGTGCTGGCCCGCCTTGCCGTCACGGAGGCCATCTCGCGCGAGCCCGGCAAGGCCGTGACGGAATCTGGCAAGGGCCGCAATGTGCTGGTCGACTACTCCTCGCCCAACGCGGGCAAGGAACTGGTGTACCACCACATCCGTTCCACCGTCATCGGCGCCGCGCTTTGCCGCGTGTACGCCGCTGCGGGTTGGAACGTGATCGCCGTGAACCACCTGGGCGATTGGGGCACGCAGTTCGGCAAGCTCATCCGGATGTGGCTCATGGAGCACAACGACGACCAGGCCGCCGCGCTGTCCGATCTGCCCAATGTCACTCTCGCCACGCTCAACCGCATGTACGTGGGCTTCAAGCCCGCCGCGCAGGAACGGCCCGAGCTGGAAGAAGAAGCCCGTTCGTGGTTCGCGAAGCTGGAAGAAAAAGACGCGTTCGCGCGCACCTGCTGGGAATGCTTCATCGAAGTCTCCAAGAAGGAGCTGAACAAGGTCTACGACCGCTTCGGGGCAAAATTTGACCACTTCCTGGGCGAGTCGTTCTACGAAGACAAGCTCGTCTCCACCATCGCGCGCATCGAGAAGGCGGGCATCCTGGAGGAGAGCGAAGGCGCGCAGGTGGTGCGCGTTGGAGAAGACATTCCTCCGTGCCTGATCCGCAAGCGGGACGGCGCGACGCTTTACGCCACGCGCGATTTGGCCGCGGCCATCTGGCGCCAGGAGCGCTTCCAGGCCGACCGCGCCTTGTACGTGGTGGACGCCGGACAGAGCCTGCACTTCAAGCAGGTGTTCGCCGTGCTGGAACGCATGAACGAAGTGTGCGCGAAAGGGTGCGTGCACGTGCCGTTCGGGCTGGTGCTGGGCAAAGGCGAAGACGGAAATTGGAGCAAGGTCAGCACGCGCTCGGGAACAGGTTCGCCGCTTCCCGACGTGATGGATCGCGCCGCCGCGCGCATCCGCGAGACCATGGAAACGTTGGCGAAGAACCGCGCCGAACAGGATGGCAAGGAGAAGGAACGCTTCGCTCCCGCCGAACTCGACGCGCTGTCCGAAGCATTGGGCGTTGGCGCGTTGGTGTTCAACGAACTGAAGAACCGCCGCACCGGCGACACCAAGTTCGATCTCGACGCCATTCTTTCGTTCGAAGGCGACACGGGTCCGTACATCCAGTTCGCGCATGTGCGCATGGCGGGCATCCTGCGCAAGGTCTCCCAGCTTCCCGACGCGTCGAAGGCGCGGTGGGAGCTGTTGTGCGAATCGCAGACCGAAGATCTGTTGTCGCTGTTGACACAATTTGGCGAGCGCATCGACGCCTCGGTGGAAGCCAACGAGCCGTCGGTGATCGCGCAGTACGCGCTGGAACTCGCCGAGAAGGTCCATTCCTTCACGCACCACCATCGCGTCCTCGATGTCGATGCCACACCCGAACGCTTGTTGTTGGTGATGGCCGCCAAGAAGACGCTTGCGGCATCGCTCGCGCTGCTCGGATTGGAACCCGTCGAGCGGATGTGATCTGAATTCTTGAATGAGGACGAGGCGCGAATTCCCATTCGCGCCTCGTTTTGTTTTGTGGCCGGATGAATCAAATCAATTCAGGGCATTTTCGTAGGGGCGATTCATGAATCGCCCCTACAGATGAATCGCCCGACGAATCATCCGGCCACAAACAAAAACTGCCTCTCGACCGAAGTCGAGAGGCAGCAGACTTTACAATACGGAGAAGAACGATTGGGAAGGCTTACGCCTTCTTCGCGGCCTTCTTGGCAACCTTCTTCGGAGCGGCCTTCTTGGCGACGGCCTTCTTCGGAGCAGCAGCCTTCTTCACGGCAACCTTGGCGGCAACCTTCTTGGGAGCAGCCTTCTTGGCGACGGCCTTCTTAGGAGCGGCAGCCTTCTTGGCAACTGCCTTCTTAGGAGCGGCAGCCTTCTTCACTGCAACCTTGGCAGCAGCCTTCTTGGGAGCGGCGGCCTTCTTGGCAACCTTCTTGGCGGCGGCTTTTTTGGGAGCGGCTTTTTGCATGTGCGTTCTCCTCCGTGGAGTCGCGAATGGTTCTGAGTTGCGGCACGAAACGGTGCCCTTCGTGAGTGATCCTGCAATCGATGTTGGTTGACAGCGACGCGGGATCGTCCTAGCCCAATGATACGCTGGTGTTTTGCATGAGTCAACAAGTCTTGACGAAATTTTTTCACAATTATTCGAACTAGACAGAAAATGTCCCCAAAATCCGTCAAGCGATTCGACTCACCTTCGCAGCAGGTTCTCGATCTCCTCGCGCGCTTCGTTGCGCAGGGCGTCGTCCGGAATCCGTCGTCCTTCGGAAGTGGTGAGCGAGAAGGAGTCGATGGCCTTGTCCGCTTCCGTGCACACGCGCGCCGAGTGGATAACCCATTGCCGCTTCGACAATTGCGAGGTGAGATCGAAGAGAAGTCCGAGCCTGTCGGGCCCCGAAATATCCAGCACCGTGTAGTCGTCCGATGCGTGGTCGTGGAACTCAACGCGCGCTTGTGGCGTCATGATGCGCGACACCGAGCCGCTCCAGCGCTGGATGTAACCGTCGACCATCTTCTTGAGTTCGTCGGCGCCAAGGTCGCGCGCCTTGCCGATCTGCGCCACGCACTTGGCTTCGATCTCCTCGGCGGTACGGAATCCGTCATGGTCCATCGGGATCACCGAGAACAGGTCGATGACCACACCATCCACTCGCGTGTAGACCTGCGACGAAGCGATGGACAGGTGCAGCGTGGACAAACCCGCGCAGATGCGCGAAAGCAGACCGGGCCTGTCGGGCATGACCACGGCGAGATCCCAATGCGATCCGTGGTCGCGCGCCTTCACGGCGATGCGTCGGCGTGCCGACAACGATTGCAAAAGCTCGATGTGGTCGGCGACTTGGCGTGCCGACACCGAGCTCGCGTAGCGTCGCGGCAGGCGCTTGAGGTGTTCCAGGATTTCCTCGCGAGGATGTCCGAACGCCTCTTGCGCCAAGGCCTCGCGGCGCATCTGCGAATCCATGGGAGTCTCGGACGCGTCGGTGAGTTCGGTCATCGAGGTTTCGTACAGGCGCCGCAACAGGCTTGCCTTCCACGCCGACCAGGCATCGGGGTGCACCGACGAAACATCCGCCCAGGTGAGGATGTAGAGCTTGCGCAGAAGGTGTTCGTCGGACACTTTCGCCAACAGATCGCGGATGGTCTTGGGGTCTTCCACGTCGCGACGTTGGGCCATGTGGTTCAGGAGCAGGTGGTGCTGCACGAGGTCGGCAGCCTGCGAAGCGCGAGCTTCGGAAAAACCGGCAAGCTGGCAATACGCGCGAACCATCTTCGCGCCCGAGTCGCTGTGGTCGGGGCCTACGCCCTTGCCCACGTCGTGGAACAGCGCACCCAGGAAGAGAACGTCGATGTCGGTGACTTCGGCCATCTCCTTACGCAGGTGCGAGAGGACCGGATCCTGGCTGCGAGAGAGAGTCGACAATCGCGTGAGGACGGTGAGCGTGTGTTCGTCGGTGGTGTAGACGTGGTAGATGTCGTGCTGGCTGTGGCAGTCGATCACGCGGAAGTCGGGGACGATGAGGTCGATCACACCCAATCGATGCAGTTCCCGCAGCGTGAAGCCGCGTTCGCTGGAATCGCGGGCGATCGCCAGCAACAGATCCAGGCACTTGGGGATGTCGATTTCCGCCGTGGACATCACCGACACGGCTTGTCGGATGTACCAACGGGTGCGGGCGCCCACGCTGACCAAGGTTCTTTGCGCGCAGCGATAGAAGTCCATGACCAACGGGAGATTGGCCAGAAAAGGATTGGCGCCCGAGAACTGCATCTCCAACGCGCCGTTGACCACCACGAAACGGGGGTCGACACTTTTCGACTTGGTCTTCTTCTGCTCGGCGAACACGATCTGGTCGCAGTACTGCGAGGTCACCGAGTCGACCGTGCGCACGTGTCGGTAGAAGTCCTTCTGGAA
>JBDKGS010000212.1:0-7684 GCA_039798065.1 Fibrobacterota bacterium
GTTGTGGCGAGCCTTCCGCTGGCCGTATTGGCTTGGGTCTATGTGCCGGTACGCTTCGAACGGTCCAATTGGTTTGGGGCAAGGTTCCGCAATGCATTGCCCGTATTGGGCTTTGCTGGAATCCATCTCGTCACGTTCGGATGGGCTGCCCCCGGGTTCGCGCTGGTGGCTGGAAGCGTTTATTGGTGGGCGTTCAAAGGGCGCGTTCCGCTGATTCCGGCCATCTTGGTTCATGCGGTGGTTGGCTGGATGGGGATCGTCGGAGGTGTCTGGTGACCCCTCCCGACCTGCAGCCTGCGTTCGCGGCATTTCTGTGCATCGCGCTTTGCGGAGTGCTCCTGGGTGGTTGCGCGTCGGTCCTTCGATTGATCGCACTTTCACGCCACCATCTGGAACGACTGGCCGTCCTCCAGGAAATGGAGGTAAAGTTGTCCAAGGCGTTGGCGATCCGCCTGGAAAAGATCGAGAAGATGAAGAAAGCCGAGGAAGCGGGAGCCCGAAAACCGTGAAGCCAGGAAAACTCGTGGTATTCTCCGCCCCGTCGGGTGCGGGCAAGAGTTCGCTCATCGCGTCGGTGATGGGTGACGTGCCGCGACTTCGGTATTCCGTTTCCGCAACCACTCGGTCGCCTCGTGTGGGTGAAGTCGATGGAGTCCATTACTTCTTTCTGGAGCGAATCGCCTTCGAGGCGATGATCGCCGCCGGCGAACTCGCCGAATGGAACGAAGTCCATGGCAATCTCTACGGAACTCCACGGCCGTTCCTGGACGAATGCACCGCCCGTGGCGAAAACGTGGTGTTGGACCTTGATGTGTTCGGCAAACGCCGGTTCGACCAGGTCTATCCGTCAAATCTTGGCATCCTCATCCTGCCCCCTTCGCACGAGGAGCTCGAGAGGCGCTTGCGAGGGCGTGGAACCGATCCGGAGGAAGTCATCCAGGTGCGGTTGCGCAACGCGCGGGCCGAGTTGGCCGCCGCCGATCTGGGCAATTTCAAGTACCGCCTGGTTAACGACGATTTCCAGCAGGCACGCGCCGAGCTGTTGCGGATCCTCATGCTCGAATTGGGTTAGACCCCCAAGGGCGGCCTTCGCGGGTTCGCTCCCAAAAACTGGCAGGCTTGGACGGATTGTGACATGCGCGGGGCAGGGGGCGGCAAATTCTGGCGTTTCGAGGCCTTTTGACAAATTTTTACGGATCCGCGAACGAACTTCTTGGCAATTCGCGTGCGGATTTGGGATGATCCAAGGCTTACGGATCGCTATGTTTGGCAACGACCCGACTCGCTGGGAGGATCGAACGTGTATCGCAATGTATTGGGCATGATCATGGCAGGTGGGCAAGGTTCCCGCCTTTGGCCGCTCACCGAAGAACGGGCGAAACCCGCCGTGCATTTTGGTGGCAAATACCGAATCATCGATTTTGTCCTGAACAACTTCGTCAATTCCGGCATCCACAAGATCAAGCTGCTCACGCAGTTCAAGAGCGACTCGCTCAACCGACACGTCCAGACCGCATGGACCTTGAACCGCACGCTCGACCAGTATGTGGACCTGGTTCCCGCCCAGATGCGCACCGGCACCGAATGGTACCGCGGCACCGCCGACGCCATCTACCAGAACGTGAATCTGATCACCGACGAACGTCCGGATCTCGTCGCCGTCTTCGGTGGCGACCACATCTACAAGATGGACTTCAACCAGATGATCGACTTCCACATGGCCAAAGGGGCCCTGTGCACGGTGTCGGCATTTCCCGTCCCCATCGAAGAAGCCTCGGAATTCGGCGTCATCGAGGTGGATGAAGACTGGCGGATGGTGGGCTTCGAAGAAAAGCCCGCCCGTCCCAAGCACATGCCGGGCCGCCCCGGATGGGCGCTCTGCTCCATGGGGAACTACCTGTTCCACTCCAAGTTCATGGTCCGCGAGCTTTTGGCCGATGCGCAGAAGAACTCGGCCCACGACTTCGGCAAGGACATCATCCCCAGCATCTTCATGACATATCCTGTCTACGTGTACGACTACACGACCAACCGGATTCCCGGCGAGACGGGTTCCTACTGGCGCGACGTGGGCACGCTGGACGCGTTCTTCGAGGCGAACATGGACCTGGTCAAGGTCTCGCCCGAGTTCAACCTCTACAACCCCAAGTGGGCGATGCGCACCATCAACTGGAGCGCCCCCCCGGCAAAATTCGTCTTCAACGAAGCCGATGTCGAACCCGCGCGTCGTGGATCCGCCTTCGATTCCATCATTTGCGACGGATGCATCGTCTCCGGTGGACAGGTCAACAAGTCGGTGCTGGCTCCGCATTGCTTCGTGCACAGCTACGCGAACGTGGAAGAAGCCATTCTTTTCCCGAACGTGGAAGTGGGCCGCGGAGCCCAGGTCCGCCGCGCCATCGTGGAGAAGGGCGTGAAGATTCCGCCTGGAGCCAAGATCGGATTCGACGCGACCAGGGACGCCGAGAGATTCCACATCACCGACAGTGGCATCGTTGTAATTTCCAAGGGCACAATCATCCAACCGGAGACCTGACATTATGTCGCTCGATTCCACCATCTTCCGCGAAAACGACATCCGCGGATTGGTCGACCCCAGCCTTTCGCCGGTGGCCGTCTACGCCATCGGTCGCGCCTACGCCACGCTTCTGACCGAAGCCGGAGCCAAGGCCGTGGCCATCGGAGGCGACGTGCGCCTTTCCACCCCGGAGATCAAGGCCAACCTGATCCGGGCCGTGCGCGACGGCGGCATCCACGTGGTGGACATCGGGACTGTGACAACTCCTGTCACCTACTTCGCGGCCTTCCACATGCAGGTGGACGGTGCCGCCATGGTGACCGCCTCGCACAACCCCAAGGAATACAACGGGTTCAAGCTGGGGATCGGAAAGACCACCATCCGCGGTGACGAAATCCGTCGTTGCTTCGACATCGCCTCGACCGGCGAATGGAGCAGCGGACAGGGTGGCTTGCGCGAACACGACCTGATTTCGGAGTACAAGCAAAAGCTCAAGGAATCGTTCTCGTTCGGAAAGTGCGGGCGCAAGCTCAAGGTGGTCTACGATCCGGCCAACGCCGCGGGCGCCATCTTCGGTGCCGAGCTGTTGGAAGAGATGGGTTGCGAGGTCGTTCGACTGTATTGCGACGTCGACGGCAACTTCCCCAACCACCATCCCGATCCCACCGTGGCCAAGAACCTGGTCGACCTGCAGAAGGCCGTGGTCGAACACAAGGCCGATCTTGGAATCGGCATCGACGGCGACGGCGACCGCTTGGGCGTCATCGACGACACGGGGCGTTGGATTCCCGGCGACATCCTCACCTTGCTGATGGCTCGCCCCATTTTGGCCGAGCGTCCGGGTAGCCCCATCATCTTCGAAGTCAAGAGCTCAAAGGCGCTGGTCGACGGCATCGCCGCCGCCGGTGGCCAGCCCATCATGTGGAAGGTGGGGCATTCGCTCCTCAAGTCCAAGATGAAGGAAACCAACGCTCCGCTGGCGGGCGAGGTTTCGGGGCACATGTTCTTCGCCGATCGCTGGTTCGGCTTCGACGACGCCATGTACGCCACGCTGCGCGTGATCGAATTGCTGGACAACTCGGGACAAAAATTGTCCGAGCTGGCCGCCGACATCCCGTTCTATCCGTCCACTGCGGAAATCCGCGCCGAGTGCGCCAACGACGCGGACAAATTCCGGATCGCCAAGGCCGCGGCCGACTGGTTCAAGAAGCACCACGAGACCATCGACATCGACGGCGTGCGCATCGTGTTCCCCGATGGCTGGGGCCTGATCCGTGCATCGAACACGCAGCCCGACCTGGTGCTGCGCTTCGAAGCCGCCACCATGGAACGCGTGGAAGAAATCAAGAACTACGTGTTCGAGAAGCTGAAGGATTTCGGCGAGGTACGAATCGGCGGAGGGCACTGATCCCATGAAGGTGGCCATTCTTGGAGCGAGTCCGAAGTCAGACCGTTACGCCAACATGGCGCAGGTCAAACTGCTCGCCCATGGCCATTCCGTGGTCGGCGTGAACCCCGCGCAGCCCGACCTGGGCGGCGTACAGGTGGTGAAGTCGATCGTCGACCTGCCGTCGGAAATCGATACGCTCACGGTCTACGTGGGCGCGGCGCGTTCCTCCGATCTCTCCGACGAGATCCTGTCCTACGGATTCCGTCGGGTGATCTTCAATCCTGGCGCAGAGAATCCCGATCTTGCCGCAACCCTTCGCGAGAGCGGCGTGGAAGTCCTGGATGCATGCACGCTCGTCATGCTGTCCAACGGACTTTTCGATTGACGGGGAAGAACCCCGCGCAAGAACAGGCCGACGTTCCACCGGTGGTGGTGTTTGACTATGCCGACTACCACGAATACCTGAAGGATTGGATCGAAGATCGCAAGACCCGGGGTCTGGTGGTCAGCTACCAGTGGCTCGCCACGCGCATGGGTCTGAAATCGCGTTCGTTTCTGCGCCTGGTATCCATCGGCGAAAAAGACCTTTCGCAAGCCGCTGCACTGAAATTGTCGCAGGCCATGGGACACACCGCCAGGGAGGAGGAATACTTCGTCATCCTGGTGGCGTTGAACAACAGCTCCGACCTCGAAGAGAAAAACCATCACTTGACCCGTTTGGCGAAGGTCGCGCGCCCAGCACGAAAGACGATGCTCTCGGTGCAGCAGTACGACCTGTTCAACAAGTGGTTCGTGATCCCGTTGTGGGAGCTGGTCACATTGGTGGATTTCCGCGGCGATTGGAAGTACCTGTCCCAGCAGTTGGATCCTCCCATCACACCGGCCGAGGCGAAATACGCGGTCGAGCTGCTCAGGGAGCTAGGACTCATCGAGCCCAAGGGCGATTTGTTCGTGCAGAAGGATCCCACCCTCACGACCCAGGAAGAATTGCGATCGCAATCTGTCCGCAATTTCCAGGCGGCGACCATGGATCTTGCGCAACAGGCTCTTACCCGTCATCCACCCATCCGCCGACACATTTCGACATTGACGCTGGGAGTCGATGAAACCGGATACCTCAAGATCGTGGAACGCATTCGAAATTTCCGCGAAGAGCTGGTGACCATCGCGCAACAGCACGAGACCGTCGATCGGGTTTTCCAGTTCAATCTCCAATTTTTTCCGCTGAGCCGGGTTCCCGTCGACCGACGGACGTTCAAGGATGTATCCCAGCAGGATACAGATTCTGTCCGAATTCCCGGTGAATCCTGATGAACGGACATCGGGTGCCGTAGGTTTGATCCAGGACGAGTTGCAGCCACGATGCGGGACCTGATGAACTGTTCGGGATGCGCAATGTGATACCGAATGCGATGTCTGCCCAATCGCTCTCGGACGGCTCGGACCCGCATCTCCAGGAGACTCCTCGACTTCTGAAGATGCGCAAGACAAGGGAGGTTCGGGTCAGCGCAAGGCCCGATCCCCTTTGGCGCGTACGCCAGACTCCGAAGCAGGAATGGGGAATGCCGCCGTTGATCGCTAACGGACATGCGATGTATCCCAACGGGATACGAAAAAACGGCCAAATTCCATGGCACACGCTTGACGGATCGGACTTGGCGGTAGATTGAAGTCCATGAAAACTCCGCTGCAAAGATTCGTGCTGCGTTGGGGTGCAGGTGACGCATTCTCCTCGCAAGACTCCAAATCCGATGTGAACCAAGAGGGCTGCAAAAACGAGGGAGCCTCTTCCGGAGCCGTCGAGACGCGCCCGGCCGATCGGGCTTCCCGCTCTCGCTGGAACCGGACGAGTTGGCTCGCGCTCCTTCTTGTGGGTGCCTCGATCGGGTTCATGACCGGATGCCAGGAGCCGTTGCCGCATGCGGGCGTGATCTCGACGGAAAATGCCGGTCGCGTGATGGGCAAGCTGACACGTTCTGACAGCGGCAAGTGGACTGGTCTGGCCGAACTTCGGTTGGTCCGTTTGGACGATTCGCTACCACAGCTCGCGGATCGGATCTTTTCCGATTCGGCAGGAGGTTATTCCTTCGAGACCGTGAAAGCAGGCAAGTACCGCGTCGACGCGACGCTTTCTGGCGGACTCGTGGGATCCAGCAGCGAATTCGAAGTCAAGTCTGGAATCACATCCAATCTCGTGGTCGTACTGGTGGTCGCACATTCGTTCCAGTTCATCCTGGTTCCGGGTGCGAACGAATCCATCGTGTCCGTCTGGGCGGGTGATACTGGCAGGACGGTTTCCCGCAGTGGGCAATCCTGGTCCATTCCGGTCGTCCCGGGCACGGAGATGGAGTTGGGTGCGGTTCTACGCAGGGCATCGGGTGCGGATGCCACCTTGCTGTACAGGCTTGTCTGGCGCGACGGGGCTGCAGGGCTTGTGGCGGTCGACACGGGCGCTAGTGTTCCGAAAGTGGACTCGTCGATTTTGACACCGCCGGTCAAGATGGTCAAAACAGACAGTTTGGTGGCGCATTGGGTAGTGGACTCGAGCAACCAATCGATGTTGAAAGACAAGACGGGCAACGGGTTCGATCTGAGCTTGTCGTCGAAAGGTGTGTGGCGGCATGTGAACGACACGAACCTGACGCACAAGGTGACCGGACGGATTTTGTACCAGGCGAAGGTTTGGCTGGACAAATATCCATCGTCGACTTTGCACAACCAGCGCGCGGTTGTGGTGGGCTTCTACGAAGGCTTGAAGCTCGCGGTGAACAGCCATGGTCAGCTGCAGGCGGCCGGCCAGCGTGGCGATGGTACCTGGAACTGGTTCGGTCCGGAGACCAAGGACAGCGCCGTCGCGTTGGGCAAATGGGTGGAGTTGGCGGTTGGCGCCGATTACAACAAAGGCGACATGTACGTGTGGATCGACGGCAAAGCCGTTGCGGCCTGGTTCATGAAGCCGGTGGCGGGCACCAAGATCCGTGTCCCGACCTCGACGTTCATGGTTGGTCAGGACGCGGTGGATGGACAAAAGTTCGATGGCAAGATTTCCGAAGTGAAGGTCTGGAACAAATTCGTTCTGGGCGAAGGACTCGCTTCGGGTGTGGATTCGTGCATCGATCGTTTGGTGGCCTGCAGGGTCCCCGAGACGCCAAAGGACACCGACACGGTGGTCGTGGTGAAGAAGCCCATCGACAGCCTGGTGGCGCATTGGGTGGTCGATTCCAGCAGCCAGTCGGTCTTGAAGGACAAGACAGGCAATGGCTTCGATCTTTCGTCGACAGCCTCTGGCGTGTGGCGGCGTGCGAACGACACGAACCTGACGCACAAGGTGACCGGACGGATTTTGTACCAGGCGAAGGTTTGGTTGGACAAATATCCGTCGTCGACTTTGCACAACCAGCGCGCGGTGGTGGTGGGGTTCTATGAAGGCTTGAAGCTCGCGGTGAACGATCATGGTCAATTGCAGGCTGCCGGCCAGCGTGGCGATGGCACCTGGAACTGGTTTGGCCCCGAGACCAAGGACAGCGCGGTCGCATTGGGCAAATGGGTGGAGTTGGCGGTTGGCGCCGATTACAACAAAGGCGACATGTACGTGTGGATCGACGGCAAGCCGATCGCGGCCTGGTTCATGAAGCCGGTGGCGGGCACCAAGATCCGTGTCCCGACCTCGGCGTTCATGGTTGGCCAGGACGCGGTGGACGGGCAGAAGTTCGACGGCAAGATTTCCGAAGTGAAGGTCTGGAACAAGTTCGTTCTGGGCGAAGGACTCGCTTCGG
>JBDKGS010000213.1:0-7677 GCA_039798065.1 Fibrobacterota bacterium
TGGGACGGATCCCGGGTGCGGTTCGCCGTGTGGCTGCGGAAGGGCCTGTTTCCGAGCCAGGTGCAGCCCGTCGCCCAGGCTGCGAACCAGGACGACAGATTCCGGTTCGCTTCGATCGTTTCCGAAACAGTCGACATCGAATTCATCGACCAGATCCCCTGGTTCCTGGAGCGCCCCTTCCTCCATGCACCCGATCCGGCTTGGCTTCGCGAGCTCGAGTTCCTGCAGGTGATCCTGGGAAGCGAGGACAAGATCGATTCCTCCGGTTTTCCGCGCGGTGTGCGCAGGATCCTGCAACCCCACGGAATCGACATCCCGCTCCACAACAGCATCGTCGGATACGGAGCGGGGATCGTCTTCGACTTCGTTCTGTGCCCTTCGCTCAATCCCCAATTGCAGAGCAATCTTTCGCCGACCGACTACAAAGGCCTCTACCCCCCCGATATCGTCGAGCATTCCTCGGCGACCGTCACGGGAATCCCCGCCGGCTACCCCAAGCTCGACAAATTCCTTCGTGCCGCGAAGAACCACGCCGGCGAGGCGACAAAAATCGTCTACCACCTTTCCAGCTGGTGGCTGGAAACCTCGTACGTGCGCTCGCATGCCGCCCGGATCCTGGGAAGCCTCCTTGAACGATTCCCCGACCGGACCGTCGTGTTCCGCCCGATGCCCAAGAACATCCACGAACCCGAAATCGTGGCGATCATCGACGAATTCCGTCACCATCCCCGCTTCCAACTCAGCTCGAGCGAATCGTATGTCGAGGACTATCTGGATGCGGCGATCCTCATCCACCATCGATCCAGTTCGGCCGACATCTTCGCCATGGCCACAGGCCGACCCGTTCTCTTGGTCCGCCCACCCGATGCGCCCCTGGTCGACAATCCATATGGAACGGTGGTCCGCAACGCCGAGGATGTCGTGGACGAGACCCGTCGGCTGTTGGCCACGGCATCGTCGTTCCGCGAGGCGAACCTGTCCAAGCAGGCGACGATCCTCGCCAACCCGGGAAGTTCCATCGAATACGTCCTCAATTGCATCCAGGACATCTCCGAGGGAAAGTCGCACGACGACTGGTTGTCGCTTCCACTGTACCGAAACGCCCCCGCCCCCACCGCCCAAGGGCGCTTTCTGCAAAGCGGCATCCATGCCTACGCGTCGGGCGTCCCCTTCCGTGCCCTGGCCCGGGAAATGGTTCGCAGATTCCCCCGCAGTCGCACCTTCAATTTTCTCGCCTCCGTGGGCCTCAAACGCGCAGGCCATCCGGGAGTCGACGTCGAGCAGGGTTCCGCGATCTGGTTGGAATCGCTGGAGTGCCTCGCCCGCTGCTTCGCATCCGATTGGAACGATCCGCCCAAGGATGGGTTGGCGACGGAATTCGACAAATGGATGGCCCTCGAAGCGCCTCAGCTGGTCTCGATCGCCGTCGCTTGGATGGGTCGCACCGGCTCCGTGCAGACCCAGGAAGCCCTGACCCGCTGCTTGAGCCTTCTACCCTTCCTCGATGGCCCTGAATCCGTCGGAAAGGCGTTGCAACGGCAATCCGCCCGCGAACAAGTCGAACGGGAAGCGATCGGTCGCACCATCGCCGGACTGAACGCGGAAATCGGAGCGCTGCGGATATCGGCTGGGGTCGACAGTCTCGCGAAAGGCGACCCCAAGAACGCGGCGATCCATTTCCGGCGCGCCCATGAAGCCTTGCCCTCGGAAGCGGCGCCGTGGGTCGGATTGGCACATTGCGCGATTGGAGAAAGCGACGCGGCATCGTTCGAAAACTGTCTGGTGCGCCTGAAGTCGACACCGCGCGGGCGTGATGCGCTGCCTGAACTCCTGAAACGCGGGAAAGAAGCCTTCCCTCAACCCTGATCCGACCGCGCCCGCGGTTCATCTGAATCGCTCCGATGGGAAAAGTCTGCCGGGTGGACCCGGCAAATTCCGACACTCGAGCCAGTGGACGGATTCCGGCAAACCGCATACCGGTCGCTTGGATCCGATTTTGCTCGACCAGATTCCGTCCAAGTGGTAGGGTTGCGAAAGCCGTTGCCGTTTTCTGGCATCGTGGGAAGTGGCCCCGCCATTGGCCGACATCCGATCAGGAGCATCGCATGGGCAGCACCGACACCAACACGTTGATCCCGTTCCGCCTGCGCTCCGACGCGAAGGTTCCTCATCTGGGGCCCGGTGAAATCCACGCGTTGGCCGATCTGGTCCCGCAGGACGCTGTCGTCTTCGATATCGGCGCCTTCCATGGCGACTGGGTGGTTGCCGCCGCGGCCTGTTCCCCTCGCTCCGTATTCCATCTGTTCGAACCCGATCCGATCGGTCATGCGACGCTTCTGGAGCGCATCGGCGACAACCGCGCGATCCGCGCCTTTCCCAACGCCATCGCCTGCCATTCGACCGACGGATCCCTCGGATTGTGGCGCTACCCTTCGGCGCCCAGCTGGAACACGGTCCATCGCAGGCTGTCCATCGAGGAGAGCTACCGCATCGCGGCACCCACCTCGACCCAGGTGGCGTGCACGACTCTCGACACCTATTGCCGCGACCACGGCATCGGTCGGATCCATTACGCGAAGATCCACGCCGAGGGCTCCGAGTTGGCCGTCTTGCAAGGCGCGAAGCGCCTGCTTTCCGAATGCCGAGTGGACAGGATCCAGTTCTCCTACGGCGGCACCTACCTGGACGCGAACCGGAAATTGTCCGATGCCTTCGAGCTCCTGTGCGACTTCGGGTTCGACATGTACCGGATCGAGGACGACGGAATCCGTCATGTACCTCGCTTCGAAGCCTGGATGGAGGACTACCAGAAACGCGACTACATCGCGATCCACGGCAGGCTGCGACGAATCGTCCGGGGAACCCCGAACAAGGTCCTGGATATTTCCGGAATTCTCGGAGCGCGCGGCATCCTTCCTACCGGCACCAGGAACATAGGCCCGGCGGGCGACGACGATGGACCGACGGAACGGCCCGCCAACCTTGTCCGACTCCATCGTCCGGACCGGAATCTGACAAGCCTGCAGCAGATTTTGTCAGCCTCCTCGAAAATCGAAGCCATCCACACCGACATCGATTTCGAGACGTTGGAAGATGGATCCACCATGTTCCACCGGATCCACGATCTGTTGCGGCCCGAAGGCTTCGTGCTTGCGGGTGTCGACACCCCGGATGGCACCCGCGGCGAAGCGGTTTTCACGCGGCGGCGATGCGTGACCATGTCGAACTTCGGCCGCAACGGCCGGTTCGCCAACCAGCTGTTCCAGTACGCGTTCCTGAGCTGCTATGCCACTCGCCACGATCTGGACATCGAAATCCCCAGGTGGCCCGAAGGGGAAACCTTCTTCGGGATCCGCACGACCGGAACGCCACGGCCTCGCCCGTTGTCCACAGAATCTCGCGACCGAACTCCCGACAAAATCCGTCTTTTCGATTTCGAAGATCCCTGTCTCGCCGGCAAGGACCTCGACGGGTATTTCCAGTTCCATACATCGTGTTACAAGCCATTCCGGAACGAAATCCGTTCCATGTTCGCCTTGACGGAGCCGTACGCAAGCGCCATGCGGACAGCGAGGAACAAGCTGGTTCCGCCAGGATCGACATTGGTGGCGCTGCACCTTCGCCGCGGCGACTTCGGCCAGGCGTACTTCTTCCGATCGCCCGAGGAATGGTATCTGGATTGGCTCGAAACCCACTGGAACCAGTTGCGCGACCCCATCCTGTACGTGGCAAGCGACCAGCCCGACCTGGTCCTGCCGAAATTCGCTCGATACTCTCCCCTCCACCGCGGTTCGCTCGAAGGAATCCTCGATCCGCGCTTTCCATCGCACCTGGCGGACTTCTCCATGCTGCGTTCTGCCGACGCCATGGCCATTTCCAACAGCAGCTTCGGCTTCATGGCATCCATGCTCAACCGCAAGTGCCGCACATTCCTGCGACCACATCTCCCCACTCGACAACTGGTGTCCTACGATCCGTGGAACGCCCCTCCGCTCTTCTTCCACCGGATCGAGAACCATCCGATGCGAAGTGTTGGCGAATCATCTTTCCCTGATTCCGTGTCGGAATTCGATCGGGTCATGAATTCGGTCGGAGCCGGATTCGATTCGACCTTCGAGGGCACCGCGTGAACGGCCACACAGCGCCCGGACAAACCCCACCCGTGCTTCTGCTCGCCCACAAGCGGCCCTTGTCGACGAAGCTCGTTTTGGAGAAGATCCGAGCCGCCCGACCAAGCCGCCTCTACGTCTCGTTCGACGGATCCCGTCCACACAAACCCGGTGAAACGGAATCCGTCAAGCAAGTGCGCGACATCTTCGCCGCGGGAGTCGACTGGGATTGCGAGCTGGAAATCCGCGCTCTGGAAGAGAACCTGGGATGCCGCCGACACAATTCGTCGGCCCTTGACTGGTTCTTCGAACGCGAGGAACGGGGCATCGTTTTGGAAGACGATTGCGTCCCTTCCTCCGACTTCTTTCCCTACTGCTCCGAACTGCTCGACAGGTACGCCGACGACACCCGTGTCTTCAGCGTTTCCGGCGACAATTTCCAACGAGGCCAGGTGCGTGGCGAGGCGAGCTACTACTTCTCGCAGATCCAGCATTGCTGGGGATGGGCCAGCTGGAAACGCGCGTGGATCCACTACCGGCAAGTCGAATCCGAACTCCCCGCAATTCTTGACAGATACCGTCAAGGACGATCTTCTCCACTTTCCCACCATCCGGCCATCGATTCGATGTGGATGGAGAACATCCGACGGGTTCTCGACGGCGAAGTCGACAGCTGGGCCTACGTGTGGGCCTTCACCTGCCTGTATCGCAACGGCCTCACGATCCTCCCCAACCGCAATCTCGTCCAGAACATCGGATTCGGACCCGATGCGACCCACACGCTCCATGCGGGCACCGACGCGACTCCTGCCGCGCGGAACCTGGACTGGCCCCTGATCCATCCAGCGGTGGTCGGCCAGAACCGGGAAGCCGACGAGTTCACCTATACCACGAGCTTCGGAGTGACCTTGGCCAGACCATCGAATTCGTCGATCATCGATCCCGGACAGAAACCGTCACCACGCATCCCAACGAGCCTCGGACTTCCGACACCCGTCGTATTCATCCTTTCCGATCGCCCTCGCGAATGCAAGCGGGTGTTCCAAGCGATCCGCGAAGCCAAACCCACCAGGCTATTCCTGGTGTCCGACGCTCCCCGCCCCTCCGTCGCCGACGAGGCGGAGAGGATCGCCATGTGCCGAAACCTGGCAAACCAAGTGGACTGGAATTGCGAACTCGAGACGGACTTCGCCGACCATCGACTCGGTCGCAGATCGCGGATGGCTTCGGCGTTGGATCGGGTGTTTTCCAAGGTGGAACGCGCCATCATCCTGGAAGACGATGGCATTCCGACTCCTGCGTTTTTCCGCTTCTGTTCCGAGCTGCTCTCCCGATACGCCGACGACACCCGGGTTGGATGCATCGGCGGCGACCATACTCCCGCTTCCGATCACGGAATCGAGGCTTCGTACCGGTTCGGCCGCATCCCGCACCTGAGGGGATGGGCGACCTGGGCGCGAGCCTGGAAGCTCCACGACCCGGCCATGGCAGATTGGCCTCGCTTCGACGATGAATGCGGCCTGAACAAGCTCTGGGGCGATCCGGAGCTGGTCCACTACTGGAAACGGATCCTGTCCGAATTCCACGCCGGGCGAATCGAGGCATGGTCGCCATCCTGGATCTTCACCTGCTGGAGCAAGGATCTGTTCGTCGCGCTACCGATGACAAATCTTGTCTCCGACCTGGACGCCGAAACCACGGTGGAGATCGCGACCGACGCGATCCGGTTTCCGCTCGTCCATCCGGCATCCACGGATTGGGACAGCGAGGGAGATTACCACACCTTCCGCACCGGGCTCGGATTGGCCTGCAGCCGCCCAAACCGGACGGTTTCCGTCACCGTTCCGACCGACGACTCGAGTCGGGCCCAAAACGATCGCTACACGCCCGAATCGTTCCTGGCCTCCATGGCCAAGGAGGACCCGTACGATCGGGCATTCGGATGGGGTCTCACCCAACCGCACTTGCAGGAACTCGTCCGCCTTTGCTACAAGACGCCAGATCCGGCCTACAACGCCAAGGCCTACGAAGCCTCCGAGGAGTTCCGCGAAACCGTCCGTCTGCTTGCCTCGCTGGGACAAGGCCCTGGACAAGGTCGGTCCGTCCTCGATTTCGGCTGCGGCAACGCGATCGGCGCCTGGGCCATGGTCGGCGCCGGGTACAAGGCGACGGGAATCGATTCCAGCCCCGGCAATCTCGCAGGACTCGGCGCGGGTTTGCGCTTGAAAGGTTTCGAAGGACGGAAATTCGACCTCCACATCTCGCGAGGCGAATACCTGCCCTACCCCGACGGGAGTTTCGACGTCGTGATGATGCGCCAAGTTCTCCACCACATCGTGGAATTGGAAAGCTTCCTCGCGGAAGTCCACCGCGTGCTGCGCCCCGGTGGTGTCGCCTGCGGACTTCGCGACCACGTGATCTGGAACGAGTCGCAGCGCGAGGACTTCTTCCGCACCCATCCGTTCCAGCACATCACCAAGGACGAAAACTGTCACTACCTGCAAGAGTACGTGCAAGGTTTCGCGAAGGCCGGTTTCGTCGCGCTCGATGTGATCGACCCCAGGTCGTCGATCATCAACACGTTTCCCGGCCCCTGTCGGCCCGGGGAAAGACTGGATGTGGAACAAGCCAAGATCCGTCGGACAGGAAACGACATCTACTCCTTCTTCGCGACCAAGGGACGCTGAATGGCTCCGCAATCCCTCCCGACCGGACATCGCACCATCGTCGTCGATGGGATCTTCTTCCAAATGCAGCAGACGGGCATCGCCCGACTGTGGGAAAACCTCCTCACGCGCTGGGCCGGCACGCCGTTCGGCGAGCGGATCCTGCTTGTGGACCGCGGGTCGAGCGCTCCACGCATTCCGGGAATCAGGACGGTGGAACACCCGCGCTACGACTACGCGAATTTCGACGCCGACCGGATGGCGATGCAGGAGATCTGCGATCGGGAACGGGCCTCGTTCTTCGTATCCACCTACTACACGACGCCGATCTCGACGCCATCTGTCTTCTACGCCTACGACATGATTCCAGAATTCGCCGGCGTGCTCGACCCATCGAAATCGCCTTGGCCCGAAAAGCACTTCGCGATCCGGCACGCCAGCGCCCATGTCGCCATCTCGCGAAGCACGGCCGACGACCTGATCCGCTTCCATCCAGCTGCCGACGGTCGCGTGGGGATCGCCCACTGCGGAGTCGATCCGGTCGCGTTCCATCCCGAGACACCCGGCAACGTCGACAAATTCCGTCGAGACACCGGAATGGACCGCCCCTACTTCCTCTACGTCGGCTCCAAGCTCCATTACAAGAACGCCATCCTGTTCCTGGACTCCTTCTCCAGACTTCCGGACCGGGACGACCTGGGAATCGTCTTCTCCGGCGGCGAAACGTTGGACATGAACGAGTTGTCGCGATTCACCGGAAAGGCGCGGATTCTGCAGGCCAGACTGGACGATTCGCAACTGCGGGCCGCCTACACCGGTGCGGAAGCGCTCGTCCACCCTTCGCTCTACGAGGGATTCGGCCTGCCCATCCTGGAGGCGATGGCGTGCGGATGCCCTGTGGT
>JBDKGS010000214.1:0-7640 GCA_039798065.1 Fibrobacterota bacterium
AGACGACGACGCAGTGGATGTTTTGACGGAATCCGTTGCTACCCAAAAACAAAGCGATCTGGCGGAGTCTCGGATTCCGGGGACTGAGGATTTCGAACCAGGTTCGGTGAAAAGTTCGGTGAAAAGTTCGGTGAAAAGTTCGGTGAAAACCGATGCCCGGATTTTGGAGCTGCTGCGCGAGGATGGGCAATTGGCGATTCCCGACTTGGCGACAGCCCTGGAACTATCTACGCGTGCCATCGAAAAACAGCTGCGGAACCTACAGGAAACGGGCCGATTACGCCGCATCGGCCCGGACAAGGGTGGCTATTGGGAGGTTGTCTCATGACCTCTCTCGCAGTGCGTCTCCGTTTGCGCGAATCCGTTGAATTGGAAGCCAAACTCGCGCTGGGTCCCGATGGAAAAGGGGCGATTCCACGCGACTTCTGGCCCACCTACAGCGCGTTCGCCAACACCCATGGCGGCGTGATTCTGCTGGGCGTGCGGGAATCGCGTGGGTCGTTTTCTGTCGAAGGCGTTCCCGACATCGAGAAGATGCGCACCGATCTCTTCAGCCTGTTGAACAGCCGCGACAAGGTAAGTGTGAATCTGCTGCGCGACGAGGATGTGCGCGAGATTGAACTCGACGGCAAGTCGCTCCTTCAGGTGACAATTCCTGCCGCAGGGCGCAAGAACAAGCCTGTGCACCTGCACGGCAATCCCTTTGGGAACACCTACCGCCGCTTGCACGATGGCGATCGTCGGTGCGACGACGAAACGGTCCGTCGCCTGATCGCCGAGCAGGTCCACGACAGCCGCGATCTGCGCGTTCTCAAAGGTTTCGATCTAAACGACCTCGCGCTCGATTCCTTGCAGGCCTACCGGCGACACTTCACGAACCTCAAACCCGATCACCCGTGGACGCTGCTGGATGATCGCGACTTCCTGCGCGTGAACGGCTGCTGGCGTATGGATCGTGAGACCGGCGACGATGGCGAAATGCGGTGGATCGATCGCATCGTTCCTGATGGCACCTGGAGCGGTAACCTCTACGACTTCTATCGCAAGGTCGCGCCTCGTCTGATGGCTGATCTCAAGACTCCGTTCGTGCTGAAGGGCGATACACGCCAAGACGACACGCCGCAGCACAAGGCCTTGCGCGAAGCGCTCATCAATGCGCTGGTCCATGCCGATTTTTCCGACCGCGCCTCAGTGCGCATCCAGAAGTCTCCGGCGGGCTATTCGTTCCGTAACCCCGGTACCTTGCGCGTGCCTGCCAAGAACGCCCTCCAAGGCGGGGAAAGCGATTGCCGCAACCGGACCCTGCACCAGCTCTTTTTGCAGTTGGGTCTTGGCGAGCGCGCCGGATCGGGCCTACCCAAAATCCGTCATGCCTGGGAATCGCAGGGCTATTCCGTGACCCTCACCGAAAGCTTCGAGCCTTACGACCAATCGGTGCTGGAGGTGACAAGGAACGTTTCACCTACCCAGGAGCTGACGCAGGGCGCCGAAGAAATGTCGGTGAAAATGTCGGTGAAAACGTCGGTGAAAACGTCGGTGAAGATTTTGGAGTTGTTGGCTGCTGAGCCTCGCACCACGATTCCAGAACTTGCCATTGTCTTGGGGGTGGCGACGCGGACCATCGAACGAAATCTTGGTGCCCTGCAAAATTCCGGTCGACTGCGTCGCATCGGTCCGGACAAGGGCGGCCATTGGGAGGTGTTGAAGTGACCCCTATCCATGTCTCCTGAAGCGCTTGCCCCGCACGGCCTCACCTCAAGGAACGATCGCCATCTTTCCTGACCAACTGCGACCGGCTTGCTCGGCCTTCCAGTGCACCACCCGGTGGTGCAGGCTTGCCGGAAGCGTGACGTTTTTTGTCCGGGAGTCGGTTTGAAAGAGCTGGCTTCCATCGGTGCCGTAGAGCGAAAGCCGCGTTTCGGGGCCAAGGTTCGCCGACCACCGGATGGATCCATCCACCAACGTGAAGAGCCCGTCTCTCCGCGAGTTCCTGGCGCGATCGGGGCGTATGCCCACCGACGACCGCGTCTGTCGGAGCAGCCACCCCACGACGGCAGAATCGGTCCGGACCTGTTCGATGGCGGCGACATGGCGCAAGCCGGGGAATTCGGTGTACTTCATCTGCGTTCCACCTTCCGCAAGAATCGCATCGCGGATCGTGCGGCTCTCGTCGATGGGGCTGTATTCGTCCTCGACGCCGATCAAGATCCAGAACGGAGTCTTGGCCATCTGCGCGGCCCCCTTGTTCTTGGTGTATCCACCCACCGAGACGGCGCCCGAGAACCGCGAGGGGAAATCCATCAGCAACCGGTAGACGCCTTCTCCACCCATCGATTCACCGTACAGATATTGTCGCGTGGTGTCGAACCCATGGTCGCGGATCAGGCTATCGAATTCGTGCAGTGCATTGCGCATCTGAGGGCGGATCGCCGCGTCGTAGGTGCCTCCCCAGTCGGCGCAGGAGTATTCGGTGTTGGGCGTAACTGGAGCTGTGGGCAAGAAAACCGCCGTCGGCTCGATCGCGTTGAGCGCGGCGTTGATCCAAAGCCCCTCGTAGACGGGGTCGTTGTTGCAGGGATGCAGGAACATCACCACGGGAAGCGGTTTGCCGGTGGGCGGGGGAAGGTAGAGACCCATGGGGGCGTCCATATAGGTCCAGGTGTGGAACTGGACGGAATCTGACGTGACGTCGCGCGCAGCCCGTGGCGCCGGTTCTTGGGCAGGGCTTGTGGTCGCGAAGGCCAGCAGCGAGAGCACCATGGAACCGCATCGACGGGCGAGTTGCTTGTTCATGCCTCGGTGATCCTTGAAGAGTGGGAATTTCAGCGAACTCAACCGGAAGTTAGCAACGATACAGGATGAAAAGATCCATCATTGGCTGTCAGTGACCGAGCAGCGTCGGATCGATTCCACTTCTAAATTCAAGACATCTGGGTGAGAGTACCGGGCCGCGCCCGAGACCTGCCGCCTCCGAACCGCCCCGGAGAGACCATGTAACGCGAACATGAATCTCTACCGATGGAGCGACGAATGATGGATACATCACGCACCGGCCGTGCGACGGATTTTGACGAAGTGTTGGGTTTGGTCCGACAAGGCAAGCAGCGGGCTTGGTCTGCCGTGAACGCGGCCATTTTCGAAATGGTCCGAACTGGAATCGGGGTTGTCGGGTGGCGCGACTGAAAGTAAAATAAGATAAGTTGATATATCTTAATAAGTATTAATTAATCAAATACAACTATGTCTAAAATGTGGTGGTCGGCATGGCTCTGACGGCGATTTCGGAGAGGGAGGTTCTCGAACGGTTACGGTTCGATAACCCTTGGTGGCAGGCAGGTCGCGATGTCGATCCGGTGTTCTGCGAGGCGCCACGACGCGCTTATTTTCCCGCCTTCCACGATCTGGTGGTCCAGAGCCAGGTTAGACGCAGCGTGATCCTGCTGGGGCCACGGCGGGTCGGGAAAACGTGGATGATGCACCAATCCATCCATGCATTGATGGAGAAGCAGGTTTCCGGATCGCAGATCCTGTTCGTGTCGTTGGAGACGCCGCTTTATACGGGCCTGAGCCTGGATGCGTTGCTCAAGCTGTTCTTGCGATTGCATCCCGATGGGCGCAAGTACGTGTTTTTCGACGAGATCCAGTATTTCCCCGATTGGGAGCGCCATCTCAAATCGCTCACCGACAGCCATGTGAACATGCGGTTCGTCGCTTCGGGATCGGCGGCGGCAGCGCTGCGCCGCAAGGCCCAGGAATCGGGAGCCGGGCGATTCACCGACTACTTCCTGCCTCCTCTCTCTTTCGCCGAGTACCTGCGCTTTGCCGGACGCGAGACGGAACTTGTCCGCGAAGTGAAACGACGCAAGGGATTGGCGCGTCGGTGGGAATGTCCCGACATCGGGGAGCTGAATCGCGAGTTCGTGCGCTACCTGAATTTTGGAGGTTTCCCCGAGGCGGTCATGCTCCAGCGAGTTCGGGAGGACAGCGGGCGTTTCATTCGTCATGACATCGTTGAAAAGGTGTTGTTGCGCGATCTGCCCAGCTTGTACGGAATCCAGGATGTCCAGGAGTTGAATCGTCTATTCAATGTGCTTGCGTACAACACCGGCAACGAGGTAAATCTCGAAGGGCTATCCAAGGATTCGCGGGTCACCAAGGTCACTCTGGTGCGCTATCTGGAGTATCTGGAGGCGTCGTTCCTGATCAAGCGCATCGAACGCGTGGACCAGGATTTCAGCCATTTTCAACGGGCCAGCCGGTTCAAGGTGTACCTCACCAATCCCACCATGCGGGCCGCGCTGTTCGGGCCGTTGGAGGAGGACTCGCCGGCGATGGGTGCCATGGCCGAGACCGCCGTTTTCTGTCAGTGGATACACAGCACCACCTGGCTGGATCGGTTGCGATACGCACGTTGGAAAGATCGAGAAGTCGACATGGTCGGCATGGATCCGGGTCTGAACGCTCCTTCGACGCTTGTGGAAGTGAAGTGGAGCGACCGATGTTTGGAGCACGGCGGAGAACTCAAGGGAATCGTCGAGTTGGCGCGCAAAAAGCCGCTGCCTGGACCAGCCTTGGTGACGACTCTGACAAGGCATGCGTCGCGTGTGATCGATGGTGTGAAGCTCGAATTCGTCCCGACCAGTCTGCATTGCTATGCGGTCTCCCGTAATCTACAGGATTCGGCCTGACCGCTATTGTGTCGCGTGCTCCTCGGGGTGGCTATCGATGCGGCCTGCGCCCCCATTGCATCTTCGGTGCGGGTTCTGGCGCTGGTGGCGGGGGAGCCGCTTGCACAGGCTTGGGTGCGACCGGTGTCGGTTTCTGCACCGGGGGCAAGGTCCGGTTCCGGTTGTCGGAATCTGGCGCACCCTGACGGTTTCTGTCTCCGCCTCTGTTTGCTTCGGGCGGACGATTTTTGCCCTTGCGCGAGCGCTCTTCCTTGGCCGTCCACTGCTCGGCGGCTTGCTCCACACCAACAGCCTGTGGGGCGTCAATGCGTCTCGACAGCTTTTCTTCGTGCTCGCGCTGCGCGTCCAAGATGGCTTCCATGACGCCATCGAGATCGAGAAGACTTGCGGTTTCCTCGAAGGTGCCGGTCAGTTCCACCTCAGGGGTGAGCAGGCCGTTCTGGTACAGCGACCAAATTTCCTTGGCGTATTGACTGGTCAGAATTTCTGGCGCGAACTTCCCGAAGTACCGGGCCATGTTGTTCACGTCGCGCTCGAACATGGTTTGGGCGTTGTTGTTGCCCGCCGCGTTCACGGCTTGGGGCAGGTCGATGATCACCGGTCCGCGCGAATCCACCAGCACGTTGAATTCCGACAAGTCGCCGTGGATGATGCCCGCGCAGAGCATGAGCACGATCTGGTGGATCATCTCGGCATGGTAGGCGATGGCAATTTCTGTCGAGAGTTGCACGTCGTCCAAACGAGGTGCTACCGCACCCGATTCGTCGACGATCAGTTCCATGACCAACACGCCGTCGAAGAATCCGTACGGCTTGGGAACGCGGACCCCGGCGGCGCTCAAGGTGTTGAGAGCCTGCACTTCGGCGGTGATCCAGTTCGACTCCGCCTCTTTTTGTCCAAAGGCCGAACGCTTGTTCAAGGCGCGCGCGCTGCGGCTGTTCTGCACGCGGCGGCCTTCCTGGTAGGCGGCGGCTTGCTTGAAGCTGCGGTGGCTTGAGTCCTTGTAGACCTTTGCGCATCGGACTTCTTCGCCCACCTGCACCAGGAACACGTCGGCTTCCTTGCCGCTGCGCACCTGTCCCAACACCTCGTCGATGACTCCGTCTTCCACAAGTGGCAGGAGTCGTGGCGGAGTTCTCAAAGCGAGCGATCGATGATGGAGTGGGCCTTTGGAAAGATGGGCAGTGGCGGCGTACGGATGCAAAGGTAACCAGTGGCGGTGCTACGCGGCGCGCGACGGGAAATGCTGTACCTAAACAAATGAGCAGGTATTTATATTCGCAGTCACAACCGCCAATTGGAGCCGTCATGACCGAAACCCGATCTCCGAATTCGTCCGGTGAATTCCTGCTTTACATCACCGACGATGGACAGGCCAAACTTGAAGTTCGGCTGGTGGGCGAGACGGTGTGGCTCAGTCAGAAACAGTTGTCCGAGCTGTTTCAAAAAGATGTCCGCACCATCAGCGAGCATATTCGAAACCTTTTTTCGGAAGGCGAACTGGACGAAAAATCAGTTGTCCGGAATTTCCGGATAACTGCAGCCGACGGCAAATCATACAAGGTCGCACATTTCAATCTCGATGTGATCATCTCGGTGGGGTACCGTGTGAAGTCGCATCGGGGCACGCAGTTCCGGATCTGGGCCACACAACGCTTGCGCGAATACCTGATCAAAGGATTCGCGATGGACGACGACCGGCTCAAGCGCGCCGGAGGCGCATTTCGGATCGGGAGCTACTCGCGGGTGCGGGTACCATCGCCCACGAAGACGCCTTGCGCAAGGCCCAGATCGAATACGACAAATTCCGTCGATCCTTGGCGGAGGCGAAAAGTCCGGTGGAAGAGCATTTCGAGGATGCCGTGAAGCACGTGAAGAAGCTCGCCAAGGACAAACCCTCCAAGCCTTCCCGGTAAGGATCCGCCATGCCATCGGCCTTTGGACATTTTCTGGTTCCGCTCGCGATGCGCCTGGGCGCCGGAGCGCGCGTCATGAATTGGCGTCTCACCGCCTTCTGCGCGGCCTCGGCGGCCTTGCCCGATCTCGACGTGGTCGGCTTCGTGTTCCGCGTGCCATACGGGTCGGTGTGGGGGCACCGCGGGGCGTCGCATTCGCTGATGGCGGCCTTTCTGTGGGCGCTGGTGTCGTTGGCGTTCGCCGACCGGCTGCGCTCCAAAAGGTTGACGGTTTTTGTCACGGTGTGGATGTCCACCACCTCGCACACCATGCTGGACGCGTTCACCAACGGTGGCAAAGGCGTGGCGCTTTTCTGGCCGTACACCGCCGAGCGGTTCTTCTTCCCTTTCCGTCCCATCCAGGTTTCACCCATCGGCGGGCGGTTCTTCAGCGAACGGGGATTGCAGGTGGTCGGGTCGGAGATCTGTTGGGTGGGCGTGCCTTCGCTGGTGGTGGCGCTGGGGGTCTTGGCATGGAGGATCGCGAGAGCGAGGCAAGCGACCTGAACCTGCCAGTTCGTGGCCGTGGAGGTTCCGGATTCCGCCTGACACTTGCGCGCACCCTCTCCTAAATTGGATCGTTCCGTTTCCACCGCCCAGTTGGGTCGTCTGCCGACCCGAGGAGTCGATCCATGAACTGCTTCGGTCTCGCGATGTCCCTGCTCCACACCTTGTCGGCCGACGGAGCCGTCGTCTCCCATGTCGTGGCCTGGGGCGACACGGCTTCTCCTCTCATTCGACAATTTCCGGATTCGTTGAGCGCTCCGCTTTGGGTGCGGGCCTGCGGATCCCGGTCGTTGGCCTTCCGATCCAGTCGGAAATTGACTTGGTGGGGACCTTTCGCGCAGGACCCCCAGTACAGTCCGGCGCGTCGGATGCCGCTGCTTTCCATCGCGTGTTCGGACGAGGTGATGCTGGGACTGACCGACACCGGGACCGTGGTCCATTGGGGGCCTCCGCCAAGCCTTGGCGACCCGACGCCGCCAGCCGGTTTGAA
>JBDKGS010000215.1:0-7629 GCA_039798065.1 Fibrobacterota bacterium
CCTACAGCCGTTGCACGGCTTTCGGCCACTCCGGAGTGGCTGGCGCAAACAACAACGCCCGGGCGCATCGCCCGGGCGTTCCAGATTCAGTGTTAGACTCCGTGGTCCTTCGCCTGACCTATTGATTCGGCTCCGAAGGAGTCAGACGAAGTGTCGGGGTGCGCCCGTCGACAGAGCCGTCCGCGTCGGGACGGCGACGAGCGGGCGGGGGCCCCGTTAACGAGTATGACCCTTCGCAGCCGAATCAAACGTTGAAGAGGAAGTTCAGGATGTCGCCGTCTTGCACGACATATTCCTTGCCTTCCGAGCGCTGCAGGCCCTTTTCCTTGCAAGCCAGCTGGGTGCCGTGGGTCTCGAAGTCCTTCCAGCCGATCGTCTCGGCGCGAATGAACCCGCGCTCGAAGTCGGAGTGGATCACACCGGCGCAGGCAGGGCCCTTCCAGCCCTTGCGGAACGTCCAGGCGCGCACTTCCTGCACACCGGCGGTGAAGTAGGTCTGAAGGCCCAGCAAGCCGTAGGCGGCGCGGATGACCGTGTCCAGGCCCGACTCCTTCATTCCCAGTTCTTCGAGGAACACGGCTTTTTCTTCGGGCTCCAGCTGCGACAGCTCGGCTTCGATCTTGCCCGAGATCATCACCACGTGTGCGCCTTCGGTGGCGGCGTGGGCTTTGACCGTTTCCACATGGGCGTTGCCGGTGTGGATTTCACTTTCCAGAACGTTGCAGCAGTACAAAACCGGCTTGGAGGTCAACAGCTGCAATTCGCGGGCGATTTCCAGCTCGTCTTCGGTCAGTGTCACCGAACGGGCGGCCTTTGCCTCGTTGAGGGCGGCCAAGAGCTTGGGCCAGACTTCCATGGCGGCCTTGGCCTTCTTGTCCTGGCTCTTGGCGGCGCGCTCGTCCTTGGACATGCGCTTTTCCACCGTCTCCATGTCCTTCAAGGCCAGCTCGGTGTCGATGATGCCAATATCGCGCAGGGGGTTCACGGAACCTTCCACGTGGGTCACATCGCCGTCCTCAAAACAACGCACCACGTGCATCACGGCATCCACTTCGCGGATGTGCGACAAAAATTGGTTGCCCAATCCTTCGCCCTTGCTGGCACCGCGGACCAGGCCCGCGATGTCCACGAACTGCATGACGGCGCGCTGCACGTTGCGGGGTTTCACCACTTCGGCGAGCTTCTCGATGCGGGGATCGGGGACCGTGACGGTGCCCACGTTCGGGTCCACGGTGCAGAACGGATAATTGGCCGCCTGCGCCCCCGCGTTGGTGATCGCGTTGAAGATGGTGGATTTGCCCACATTGGGGAGACCGACGATACCGCATTGAATGCCCATAGGGGCGGGAAAGGTAGCTACGAACCTTGTTTGGCGCTCCGACGCAAATTCAACAGGGGAGTGTAGATGCTCAATGAGGCACGGTGGTTGCCTACGTCATTCTCTCGCGGTCCTACTAGATGTAACGCGTAGCCGTAGGTCAGGCTGATGTACATGAGGTTGATCCCGATCTGGGGGACGGCTCGCCAGTCGATTCTGTGGTCGGTAGGGATGGCCAAGAGGTCCCCGCGGATGCCGAATGGTGCCAGGTCGAAGTCGTATCCGAACTTGTAGCCGATCGTTCCCGTTCGAGTCATCTCGATTCCGGTTTTCCAGCCATGGAACCCGGCCCCGATATCGTGTGATTTGACCTCGTGGGCCAACATTACGGAGAGATCACCAGCAAACTTGCTCTGGAAAAGGAGCCCCGTATGAAGCGCAAGCCAAAGTGGTGTTGGTGGTTGCGGTGGGGAAAGCGGTGGCGGTGGCTTCAAGACGTCGGGCATGGTGAGCCCTGAGCCGCCAATGACCTCGTAGCCGCTACGAGACTTCACGATGTAGACACGCGCTCCGTTTTGCTCATGGAATCGCTCGAAGACCCAAACGATACGCGCGGTATCACCCTCGCGGATGGATTGTTTTTCACGTGACGGCTGAACTCCATAAAAGATGGAGTCGTCGGCGGGCCAGTCCAGGTCGGTTCGCTTGTATAACACGGGGTAAGTTGGCCATGAACTCCAAATAGCAACCTTTTTTCCGATGAGATTTTGGGCTTTTAGAAACGGAAAATCGAATTGGAGCTTCGGGATCTCTCGTGTTTCAACGGTCATGCTGGCTGGAGATGGGGATGAAATTTTGGATGGCGGCGTAAAAAAGAAGATTGCTTCGGAGCGAGAAACTGTGCGCCAATCCGCGTCGTAATATGTCGTATCTTGGGCGAAAATTGCTGGGGCAATAAGAAGAATAAAAGCCAGATGAATAGAGTTGAACGTCTGAGTGAATAGAGAACGCTGGAAATCGATCAAGGTTGCTTTTTCTCCATATTTTTCAGCAATGTAAGGGCGATGCTTCTGCTGTACTTGGAAGATGTTTTACTTCCTTATCATTGTGTTTCTTTTGTCTCGTGAAATCGCGTTATTTGCTCTGTTATACATGTATAAAGTCTAGCGTTTATCAGCTCTTAGAGCGCGCCATCGATCGCTTCGCGAAACGTTTTCGCAGAGTGTAAGCCTGTGAATGACTCTTTGATGACTCCATTTTTATCCAGTAAAAATGACTGAGGGAGACTTTCCAATTTCAGGCTGTCGAATAGCGGAAGCGCCCCTGTGGCCACAGGATAAGGAATGGAAAGTTTTTGCACCATCAAGGGGACCGGTGCGGCGGTTTCATCCACCGAAAGCCCCACGATTTTCAAACCTCGACCCTGATATTCCGACAAGACTTGTCGCAATTCCTCCACCTCCTCGCCGCACGGTCCACACCAGGTCGCCCAGAAAACAACCAGTGCAGGGCCGCCCTGCAACTGGCTCGATTTGACGGAATCTGTTCCGCCAGGGGTGGGAAGGGCGAAACTTGGGAACGGCTTGCCAACCAAGGCTTGCGCCGGATCCTTTTCGCAACCTGTCAGGCCAAGGAGGGTGAGGGCGGTGATCAAGAGAGGCATCGATCTTCTGTACATAGCCATGCAAGGTAGCAGGCGAAGAAGAAGCTTTCGAGTTACCTTCAAACTGTTCCCACCCAACGGTTCCGGAGGAATCATGCGTCTGCCTTACTTGTTCGCGTCCGTAGTCCTGGTCGCGAGCGCCTTCGCCCAAGTGAAGATCGAGCCGCCGTCGCCCTACATGTCGTCGCCCCCGCCGTCGCAGGCCGACACGACCGTGATCGATCCAGGCCGCAAGCCCAATTGCGAAACCCAGCTTGGCTTGGCCGAAGCTTGGTACGCCGATTGGAACCTGACCACCGACCGACCCAGCTCTCCTCCCTTGGAAAACAAGGCGCCACGTCGGTCCATGCCCACTTTCCGCGTCGCCTTCGACGACAATGGATGGCCCACCGAAGTCGTGTATTACGATGCCAAGGCCCGGCCCCGTTGGACCAAACTCTTTCGGTATCCTGCTCGCATTCCCGCCGGGCCAGGCGTGGTTCCCTATACCGTGAGCTGGATCGGGTCCAATGGCAAGGCCATTCTCATGTCCAAGGTGGCCGATGCCTTCAAGTCGGCCAAGTGGGTCCTGACCATGAAGAAGTACGATGTCTCCGATGCCTTGGGAGAACCGCTCCTCATCGAAGTGAATTCGGTGGGCACCACGTTCTCGGCAAACGCCGAAACCTGGGTGTACTGGATCGATGGTCAGGAAGCTCGGTTCACTTTCGACAAGGACAACAAGCTCACCGAACTCCCGAAGTTGGGCGCAGCTCCGGTCAAGGTCCAGTTCGAGCCCGAAAAGCCCGCTCCGGCCGTGGTGGCGGCGCCAGCGCCGGTGGTCAAGCCTGCCGCCGATACGGTCAAGCCCAAAGCTCCGGAAGCCAAGCCAGCGCCTGCGTCGACAAAAGCTGTCGAGGCTCCCAAGCCATCCGCGGTCAAGGTCGACACCACCAAGACAAAACCTGTCGAAGCAGCCAAGGTGGAGGCGGCCAAGACCGATTCCGCGAAAGCCAAGGCGCCTGCCGCAGCTCCGGCTCCGCGCTACAACTCCAAGGCCAAGATGATCGAAGACAAGCCCAAGAAGGACACCGCCAAGGCGAAGTAATTCGTCGGGATTTGTCAGTCGCGGAAATGGAAAACGGCAGGGATCGCTCCCTGCCGTTTTTTGTCGTTGCGATTTCGCGCCAGGTGGACGAAGGGCCGCCCCTGGCGGGTGTTGGCGGATCGTTGTAGGGGCGGTTCACGAACCGCCCTGGACGGTTGAACGCCAACACCGGAGGGCGGATGCCCGTAGCGCGCAGGAGACCGGCCCTTTCGGTCCGCAGGACCGAAAGGGTGGCGCCCGAAGGTACCGGGATTAGGCCTGGTAGAACGCCTTGATCTTGGCGACGATTTCTGTCATCGGGACCAGGCTCATCTCGCCGCCGGCGCGTTCCTTCCACTCGAAGGCGCCTTGTTCGCGCGACTTGCCGCCAAGAGCCAGACGCAGGGGTATGCCCCAGAGGTCGGCGTCCTTGAACTTCACACCGGGACGTTCGTCGCGATCGTCCAAGAGCACGTCGAATCCTGCCGCTTCCAGTTCGCGAGCGAGCTTCACGCAATCTTCCAGCAATTCGCCCTGGCCCAGCGCCACAAGGTGCACATGGTACGGGGTCACTGCCTTGGGCCAGACGATGCCGTTGGCGTCGTGGGAGTTCTCCACCACACTGGCGAGCAAGCGTCCAACGCCGATACCGTAGCAGCCCATGACGGCGGGCTTGGTGGACTTGTCTTCGGCTTGGAAGGTGCAACCAAGGGCCTCGCTGAACTTGGTGCCCAGCTTGAAGATATTGCCGATCTCGATGCCGCGGACGGCCTTGAGGCGTTGCACGCCACCGATCTCCAGGTGGCCTTCGGCGGCCTGGGCCACGTCGACAGGCTCGCTGAACGGGCCGGTGACGGTGAAGTCGCGGCCGTAGTTGGTGTTCTTGACGTGGAAGCCGGCTTCGTTGGCGCCTGCGACAAGATTTGTGCTGACAGGAACCGACAGGTCGACCAGCAGGATGCCCTTCTTCATGCCCACAGGGGATGCGAACCCGGGAACCAGACCCGCGTCGCGGATCATGTCGTCGGTGGCCGCGAACAGCACGCGCGCCTTCAGCGTGTTCTTGACCTTGGTCTCGGAAACGTCCAGGTCGCCGCGAATGGCCACTGCGACAAATTCCGTCTTGTCGCCCAACTCGGCGCCGTACATCACCATCTTGAGCGTATTCTTGGCCTGAACGCCCAACAACTTGGAGACGTCTTCGATGGACGACTTGCCCGGAGTGGCGATCTTTTCGGCGGGGAGGATGTCGCCCGAAATGCCTTCGCGGGCGAACACGGCGATTTCGGCGTTGGCACTGTATCCGGTCTCGGGGCACAGAATCAAGCTGTCTTCGCCCATGGGGGACTGCAGCATGAATTCGTGCGCGACCTTGCCGCCCATGATGCCGGTGTCGGATTGCACGATCACGGCCTCGATGCCGCACTTGTTGAAGATGCGCACGTAGGCGTCGTAGGCGCGCTGGTAGTACTCGTCCAGGCATTCCTGGTCCTTGTGGAACGAGTACGCGTCCTTCATGGTGAATTCGCGCACGCGAATCAGGCCGCCACGAGCGCGGGGTTCGTCGCGGAACTTGAGCTGGAACTGCCAGAGCATGAACGGCAGCTGGCGGTGGCTCGACAGTTCTTCGGACGCCACCTGCGTGACGGCTTCTTCGTGGGTCATGGCCAACACCATGGGGTGCTGCCCGCGGTCCTTGAAGCGAACCAGCTCGTTGCCGATCAGGTTGTAGCGTCCCGACTTCTCCCACAGCTCGGCGGGTTGCACCAGCGGGAGCGACAATTCCTGTCCATCGATCAGTTCCATCTCGCGGCGGATGATGGCTTCGATGCGCTTGATGGCCTTGTGGCCCATGGGCTGCACGGCGTACAGGCCGGTGGCCAGACGACGGATGAGACCGGCGCGGGCCAGCCAGATGTGGCAGTCCATTTCGGCGTCGGAAGGGGCTTCGCGGAGGGTGCGACCAAACAGCTTGGATACGAGTTGCATAGGACGGGAAATGTACCCACATCGCACCCGGGTGGTGGTCCAACTCGGGGATGGAAACCGCCGTCTCGCTCTTGATGGGACCAAAAAGCGGTAGATTTGGCGCATATGGAAACCAATCGCCTGCAATCCTCGCTGTTTTGCTTGTTCCTAGTCGCCTCGGGTGCGTCCGCCAAGCTGGGTGGCAAATTGCTCCCGGTCCCGGTGGCCTTCAGTTCGCCCGAGACAGGAATTGGCGGCGGCGCCAAGCTCAGATGGCAGGACCCCTACGACAAGCCGGGCTTCGCCGACATCACGGCCTACACCACCCAGAAGGTGCAGTCGCACATGGATGTGGAAGTGATGCGCGATTCGCTGGACGGAATCTGGCGCTTGAACGGTTATGGCGAATTCGGGAAGTTCCCCGGGAAATGGTTTGGCCATGGAAATCCGCCCGAAGACTCGCTCGCGAGCATCTACACCCCGGTGTACGTGGGCGGGTGGTTCTCGGCCTCGCGGTGGTTGGACGACGGCTGGTTGGTGGGCGTCAAGGGAACCCTCGAAAACTGGGACATCCACAACTACCACTTGGGGATCCATCGCACGGAGCGGTTCACCGGCGGGAAAGGCGGACTAGAAGCCAACATCGGGATCGAAGTCACCCGCGAGGGACGCGATCTCGCCACCCACCCCAAGAACGGTTCGTACCTGAAACTTTCTGTCCAGACTTCCGTGCCCGGCACCGATTTCGAATGGCAGAATCTGACCCTCGACGCCTCCGAGACGGTGACATTTTCCGACATCACCGCGGTGGTGCGCGGCCACCACGAAGAAGTGTGGGGCTCGGTGCCTTTCTGGAGAACGCCGTTCCTCGGCTGGCGCAAATCGCTCAGAGGACTTCCCGACAAACGGCTGCGCGGCAACGTGGCGCAATGCCTCGGGACCGAGGCGCGTTGGAACACCGCCATCAAATGGCTCCAGCCCGCGTTGTTCGGTGAAATCGGCAAAGCCGGTGGACATGCCGAAGTGTGGACCGCCGATGTGAATTGGGCTGCAGGAGGGGGGTGCCGTTTTCCTTTGGCCGAGGGCAAGGCGGTTTTGCGGGTGGATTATGGGTGGTCGGAAGTGGGCAGTGGTCTCTACGTCGATTTCGGGCACGCCTTTTAGATCCGGTTCTTGAGGCGCATACTCGCTAACGGGGCCCCCGCCCGCTCGTCGCCGTCCCGACGCGGACGGCTCTGTCGACGGGCGTACCCCGACGCTTCGTCTGCATCCTCCATAACCGGATCTACTCCGTCTGGAGGCGCACTGGTTCTCGCGTGGCACTTCGTGCACGCTGGGGTTCTGGGGACGGGTAGCGGAAGGGCTGCGCTGCATCTACCCGAGTTCTCCGGGTGTCGATCCCCGCGATCCACGTTGTCCATCCCCGCGTTGGTGGGGATCCATGTTGTGAGGGTTCAGGAATTGTCTGGCAAGAATTGGATCCAGTGGGGTTACTAGCATTTATTGAGATCTGGGAACAACCTGCGCCGGAACTTCGACAACTCTCTCCGCCGGCGGCAACCAAAGGAGATCGGTGATGTTTGGACGTCGTGGATTCGTTTCGGTCGCAGGGTT
>JBDKGS010000216.1:0-7599 GCA_039798065.1 Fibrobacterota bacterium
TGTCCCACAACCCCAACAGATCGGCGATCGCCAACGGGTCGCAGACCAGCTCGACCATTTCATCCGGGAGGAAGCAGCTGCCTCCGGAAGTGGGAGAGGAATTGAGGAAGTTGGCGTCCAGTTGGGGGCGGTCTTCGAAGTGTCGCATCATCCAACCCAGGAGTCGCAATTGGCGTTCGGGTTCGCTCGCCCATGGTGTGGCGAGCAGATGGATGTCGACGGCCAGGGAAGGGCGCTTGGGAGGAAGCGCCGGATCGCGACGCACGGTCCGGTTGCGCAGCTGGGCGTTGGGAAGAATCCGCCACGGAAAGATCGTGAAACCTTCGGTCACGACTGTCGGCGGAGTCGCCGTGAACGATTCCGTTTGGTAGATCTCGAAGGCGGGCGTGCCCATGAATTCCGATTTCGGGCACGAATCCTCGAGGCTTTTCAGCAAAGCTTTGCAAACGCAGGATATCGCGCTGAAATGAGCCATTTCGTCCTTGTCGGAAAACGGAGTTTCGCAATTCACGCAGGATGTGCCACAGCGTCGACCGGGTGGACGACGCTTGGCTGCGAATTCGAGTTCAGACGGTGTTGCGCACCCGGTGCCGAAGTCGGATTCTGTCTTAGAACCTATGGCCAAAGACAATGATTGTCAATGGCTTCGATGAATCAATTTGTTCCAATCGTTTCGATTTCGATTCGATGATTACTGGATTCTTAATTATTTGATTGTCGACGAGTTTCCGTAACTCCAAGTTTTCCAAGGAGTTGCGTGGAAGTCATGAAGCCAATCGAATCACTGACGGATTCCGTCACATGTGGTTGGTTGCAGGCTGGGCGAGGATGATATAGAAGACGGAGACCAGTCCGATCAGTTCGAACACCAAAAGCGTCGTTATGATGGTGTTTCGCTTGATGGCGGGACGCTGGTACCGGATGCTGTCGATCGCGTTGGCGGGGATCGCCAGCCTTTGGCTTTCGAGATAGCCTTCCGGTCGAAACACGAGGGAGTCCTTGTTTCCGGAGACCACCACCGCCGGAGGATCGTTCAGCTTGAGGACCGGCTGAAGGCCGTGCGGGCAGTCCGCGGTACCGAGCGGTTCGGTCTTGGAGATCGCCCGCACGCGATAGACCCATTCGAGACTCGAACAAGTCGATCTGGCGAAGGAGTCCGCCAGGTAGATCACCTGGACTTCGTCCTGATCTTTCAGGGACTCCAGACATTCGGCCTTGCAGATGGCGAGGCTTCCACCCAAAGCGAAGACAGGAGTGACGGAAATTGTCATAATGGCGATCGCTGCGCGGAGCAAGAAATCGAGGCGAACGTGGACGGAATTGGAGTTCATCTGGGGGTGAAATTAGAAACGCCATCCCCCCGGGTAGCCGGAGAACCCATCGGCGCAGGTGCGGTTCAGACGGAATCCGCCAGTTTCACCAGCATGTCTTCCACGGCCTTGGCGTCGTCCACTCCGATGAACCCGAGTCTTTGAACGAATTTTTCACCATTGCCCGCATTCGAAACCCGAGCCTCGAAAACCACATCGCCGCTCCCGTCCAACTTCTGGTTGCGAGTGAGACTCTTCAGCTGTTCGGGTAGGAACGAGGTGATGCTCATGCTCCCCATGGGTTTGGCGGTCAAGATCAGTGCGCGACGGTTCGTGATCACGTAGGCGCTTTCGCGCGCCGATCGCATGATCAAGAAAGGCGAGAGCAACATGCCGATTCCGATCAACAAGAAGGGCAAACCGAACAACGGGAAGACCGACTCCATCTTGAAGCCATCCTGGAAGTTGAAGCCTCCCGCCATGACCATCCAGAAGACGGAAAATGCGGTCCAGGGAAGCGCGAACAACACGATCGGAAGCGATTTCAACACGAGGCTCGTCGGCCGAGGTGAAGCGCTCCAAACGATGGATTCGCCGTCGTGCAGTTCGGCGTTCACGAATCGGGTCGCGTTGATCGAGATGTCGGGCATGTTTCACCTGGCGAGGGTTGGTGCTGGAACGGAGGACCTTGACGTTACAGATAGGTAATCTCCGAACAGCCGACCTTCGACCTCGCCAGACCCCATTGGGTCGACTTCTCGCGAGACATGGACTCCACCGCCAAGTTGCCGGCGAGGAGCGCCAATTCGCAATTCTGACATATTTTGTCTGGCGCCACGGACGCGCTGCTGGAGAAGCTTTCGCCCAAGTGGACGGAGATGGCGGGCAGGGTGGTCGTCGTGTCACCGGCATTTCGAGTCCGTCGAGACATCTTGTGGCGGCGACGACGTTTTCTGAGTAGTCTGTGAAAATGGCACGATCGACCTTTTGGCACAACGCCTTGCTTTCCACCGCCGCATCCCTGTTCGGCCTCTCCATGGTCGCCTGCGCGGCACCCGGGATGTCCGCGAATCGTTCCGACGCCCAGGCTCGCGTCGTGGCCGAGGCATCCCTATCCGGCTATCTGGACCAGATTCCGGCGGGCCAGGAAACACGCTTCGGATTCGGCGAGAGACAAGAAATGGCGCGTGCGACCGTTGGAACGCCGATGCCTGTGCTTGCGCTGGGTCCGAAGGTTTCCGATTCGCTGGCGAGAGCGACCGACAGTTCATGGAAGCTCGCGGTCGAGCAGGACCGCTGGCGGGTGCCTGTGGTGGTCGGTGGAAAACCCCGCGTGTTCATCACGGTGGAAGCCGTCGGAGACTCCTTGCAGGCCGTGGATTTCGGCGGGGCTTCGCTGGCCCAGGAAATCACCGCGATCGATTCGATGCATCCCGGAAAGCGCAAGGCGTTGTTGCGGATGGATGCGCTTCGCTGCGATGTGCTGATCGTGGATCGGACAGGAAACGGTTTCGAAAAGGGGGAATACCATGCTCTGGGTTCCGCCAAGGCCGTGTTCGGAACGGAGGCCACTCCTTCGAAGACGCGTGCGGAATGGATCGGGGCGATCCGCGGGCGGATTCGTCAAAATCTGACGGTACGACCATGAAGGTTGCCGCGGTGCATCGCGTGTTGCTCCGGGGAGTGGCGGTAGCCGCGATCTGGGCGATGCCGTCCGTTTCCGCCAAGTTGCAGATCGACGTTCCCGTGGTCACCCAGGAGCAAACCGAATGGTGCTGGGTGGGAGTGAGCACTTCGGTTCTGCGATACTACAACCAGAGCGTGACCCAATGCCAGATCGCCAACTACGCGCGGACCACGGCCACCTGGCACGACTTCGGGCAGGACGATTGCTGCACCAAAGGCGGGGGTGCCTGCAATTGGTGGAACTACAACTACGGGTATTCCGGCAGCATCCAGGAGATCCTGAAGAAATGGGGTGTAGGAAACATCGGCCAAGCCGGTACCCTCACACTAGACCAGATCGGGAAACAGCTGGAGGCAAAGCGTCCGTTCGTCATTCGATGGGGTTATGTCGCCGGGGGCGGCCATTTCATCGTGGGGCACGGCGTTTCCGATTCCAGCATCCACTACATGGATCCGTGGCCGGGCGAAGGGTCGAAGATCGCGAAGTACTCGTGGATCGTGTCCAACAAGGACAAGAAATGGGATGGAACCAACGTCCTGACCACGAATCCGACAGCTTCCGTCCTGCATGCGGAGACTTCGGGGAGTCGAGGATTCGTGGCCAGGATGACGGAAAACGGCTTGACGGTTTTCTACAGCCTCGGGATGGCTTCGTCCGTGCGGATCGACATCCGTTCCTTGCAGGGGAAGGTCCTGAACACGTTCGATCTTCCCTCGCGAGCAGCTGGAACGCATTCACACGTTTTGCCTGGTTTCGCCTTGCCCCCGGGTGGCTACGTGGTGGGTCTGCGCACCGGAGAATCCATCGCGACCGCCATGGTGATCGTGGAGCGGTGAAGGGAAAGCGGCGATTGGTTTCCTGATCGCTGTTTTGGTCAGAATTTCGAGATCCACTCCAGGTACCGGTGCCTGAACGAGCCCGATTCGAAATCGCGCGCGCGGAGATGACAGGAATTGGCGCATTCCAGCGATGCGGCCGGAAACAGGCAGAGAGGGATCAGTTCGAAGCGAAGCCATGTCGGCATTCCGCCGGGATGGTTCTGGAACACGTAGAGGCACAGGAAATACCAAGGAACGGAAACCGAAGCGAAGAAAACGGACGCGACGAGCCACCCTCCGCAGGAGCGCGGAAGTCGTGCGAATGCGAAATGGAACGGAATCGCCAAGCCCAGAAGCAGGCAGGCTTCGATGGCAACGGTGCCGAGAGGTTTGCCTTCGGTTCTTGTGCACAGCAGGATGGCACCCACGATGGGCGCCAGCGCAAAAGTCGCGACCGCGATCCTGACCGAAGCCTTGTGAAGACGGTTTCTGTCAAAACGCATCGCGGTGCCGGAATTCTGGACGCGAACTGGTCGAACCTGTCATCTACAACCGAGCCTTCAACCACTCTGCCGCTGGCTGCACGTATTCCAACGGAAGGCTGTGGCCGCTGGGAAAGGCGAGGAGCGTCTTGTCGGAAATTGGCGTATTGCGGAACAGCCAGTTCCATTCTTCCGACGGGATGTATTCGTCTTGTTGGGCGTTGATCTGCAGGATGGAAACCTTCCCCAAGTTCCCCAGGTTGTTGCACGGTGAATGGTATTTGTCGGATTGTCGACCCGATCCCGGAACGCACAGGACCATGGCCTTGAAACCGGCGCCATGGTTGGCCAGCCAGAACCCGAATGTACCGGCCAGGCTGTAACCGGAAAACGCCATCCGGTTGGAGTCCAACGACGGATTTTGACGAGCCCATCGCAGGACCGTGTCGGCATCGAGGACCGACCGATCGAAGAAATCGTCGAAGTGTTCCGGAAGGAACACGTTGCGGCCATCCAGCTCGCGGGTGTTGTTGTCGCCGTGGTAGTGCCAATCGAAGGCGACCACCGCGATTCCCGCCGACAAATATTGTTGCGCAAGATTGCCGCCCTTGGTGTAGCCGTCCAACTCGGTCCACTCGTGCTTGCTGCTGGTGGCTCCGTGGGTGGCAAGAACGAATGGTACGGGCGTGTCCGATTCGTTCGGCCACAGGATGTGGCAAGGAACCCGGTTGGCTCCGCTGGGCCCGATGCGCGCGACTTCCATCTTGAAGCCGAACCACTCTTTCGTTTCCGTGATTTCGATCATGGCTCGGTTTCCATTTGGTGACGGATTTTGACAACAGCTCGTCTTGTGCGCGACGATGGGGGCTCTTCCGGTTACTGGTACAGCCCCCCGAAGTACTGGATCCAACCCGCGACATGCCCTCCATCGGGGTCCTTGTGCGTCCAGTGGACCACGCCGCCTTCGGCGTTCCACTCGTATTCGCCGTAGGCGTACACGATGGTGTTCGTCTTGAGGTCGGGGACCCGCGGCGAAATGTCGATGTTGTGCGCGACAAGAAGTGTCTGTCCGCTGGCAAGCTTGACGATGAACCGTTGGTGCTTGTCGCCCGATACGTCGTCGGCGAGGACCTTGGTCACCGTTCCGCGCACCAGAACCTGCAGGCTGTTGGTCTGCGAGGAATAAGCCTGGGCCAGAGTCGCGTCGGGAGTCGCCCGCTGGGTGAGCGCGCTGTCCTCTCCGATGTCGACGGCCACGGTCACGGGCTCTTCGATGGGCAGGGCCGCCCCCCGATCGCAGGACCAAAAAACGACCGGCGATGCGGCGATGGCGAAGGAGAGGATGCCGAGGCGGATTTTTCGGTTCATACGATTCCTTTGTTCACTGCTTCATAGGACTGAATATTCCGATCGACCGATTCGGGTATTCACGGCGCAAACGGGGTTTTGGACCATTCCACGTCGTCCATGTGCACGGTGCAGGCGCGGTCGGTGGCGGTGATCCCGATTTCGATGTTGGTCTGGATGGCGAACGAGACGGGAATTGTCGGTCCCGTGGCCGCGATGATCTTGACGCCGTCCTGCCAAAGCTCGATGCTGCCTGCGGAGGTGTCGAAATGGAGATGGGCCTGGATCGAGACCCATCGGTTCCGCGGCATGCTGACAGGATTTGTCTGACGGAATTTGGGTTTGGAGCCGAACTTGTCCTCGATCGCCAGAGCTCCGTTGTCGAACACGATCCGGGGACCCGGGGATTCCAGGAGCCATTCGCTTTCGAAATCGGCGATGCTGTACGGGAGACTGTCGGAAAACAGGAAGCGTGCGCGAAACCACAGATCGTCGCCCATGGTGAAATGCGACAGGCTCGATTCGATGGAGGCCTTGGAGGTGACCGCGTCGCGGTTCGGCGCCACCGCGACAAACTCGAGAACCTTGCCCGAGGTGCCGATGGGATCATCCACAAGATCGATCCGGTTGTCGCGAAAGGCGCAGGATCCATCGAGCACGCACTTGCGCAGGGCCACGTACTCGGCCACGGTCGGGGCGGACGGGCTTAGCAAGGTCATGGCGGTCCAGATTTTGTCGGTGTCGGACATGGAATGGACGAACAGGTCGCGAAGTCGTGCGTGACCTTGGAAGGATTCGGCGTATCGGTCGCGAAGGGGGAACGCTCCTTGCGAGGTTTTCAGGAAGTACGAATCGCCGGTGCGGCTGTAGTTTGCCGTATCGAATCCCGGCGTGAAATAGGCGCCCACCTTCACGCATCCACCCGAAGAATCGGCATACAGGCCGCCGTCCCGGAAGACGAAGAGCGAACTTCCTGTGTAGGCCAGGCTCGCCAAGCGGTCCGGCGAATCTTGGCAGGACGAGGCCCTGGAAACCGGATCGGTGGAAGCCTTGCCGGTGCACCCCAACAACCAAACCCCGACAAGAATTGCCATGCAGGAGGGAATGCCGCCACGCGAGGATGGAAAGCATCGACCTGTCGGCGCGATTGGGGGATGTTTCATCACCGACCAAAGGATACGAATCGCATCCCTTGCGCTGGGGTGGTTTGTCAGTGCGAGGCGTCGTTCCGCCCGTCGACGCGTCGGCCCTTGTACTCGACGCCCATGGACTTGCCGTCGAACCGGAGCGTGACGCCGGAATTTGTCGTCAATGGCGATTTTCGACTCGTCCCTCGACCGACGATTTCCGAAGACGAAGGAACGAACAATCCCAGATCGATGGATTCGCCCATTTTCTTGTAGGCCGCCGCATCCGGGTGCAGGCCGTCGTTCTGGAAGGTGGTCACGCCCAGTTTCGTGGTGTCGGACGTGCTGCGCATGATCTTGTCGAAGTCGATCACCGCGTCGTAGTTGCCGGGAGTGCGGATCCATTTGTTCACGGTGCTGCGGCACGATTCGCTGGAAGCGTTGTAGTAGCTGTTTCCGTTGAACGGCATGATGGTCGCGCCGTACACCTTGAGGTTCTTGGCGTGGGCGTCGGCGATGAACTTCTTGTAGGCGTTGATGAGGTTGTTGGCTGTCGTGGTGGCTGCCGAGGCAGAGCTGACGCCTCCGATGTCGTTGACACCTTCCGACACGATCACCCATTGCAGGCCGCGCTGGTCGAGGATGTCGCGCTGGTAGCGACTGACTCCTGTGGGTCCCAGACCACCGGAAAGAACGCAATTTCCGCCGATCCCCAGATTCAGAACGCCCACCTGGGATGTGGCGGTGTTCTTCAACAGCGCTTCGGAGAAGATGTCGGGCCAGCGGTTCTGCATGTCGGTGGTCGAGCCGCGTCCATCGGCGATGGAG
>JBDKGS010000217.1:0-7471 GCA_039798065.1 Fibrobacterota bacterium
GCCGCCAAGGACATGGAGACGCTCCTGAAAACCGCCTCGCCCATCGCGGTGGCGTTGCTGGACGGATCGGCGCGCGTCCACCCGCCGGGGTTGGAGTCCATGGACGAGGTGGAGGACGGAAATCGTCTGGCCGGGTGTTTCGCGGCGCGATGGGCGCTGGAAGGGGCAAGACGTTGGAACGCCAAGAAGTCGGCTGGAGGGTTCCTGTCGTACCAGGACATGCTGGGTCTCATGGAAAAGGCGTTGGAGCGCCCCGAATTCCTAGCTGCGATGCGTTCGCAAGCCAAGGTTGGAATTGTCGACGAATTCCAGGACACCAGCTCCCGGCAATGGAACATTTTCCGCAAATGGTTCCTTGCGCCGGCGGCCAAAGATGATCGCCTCCACGAGGCGGGAAGCCACCTCGAAGCGGGCAACCTCTACGTGGTGGGCGACCCCAAACAGTCCATCTATTCGTTCCAGGGCGCCGACGTGCGCACCTACCAGGCGGCTTGCCGCGAATTGATGGAACGGCCGGGAGCACGGCGGTACCGGCTTGACGAAAATTGGCGATCTCTCCCTACCATGATCGCGGGGTACAACAGCCTGTTTTGCGATCCGACCCCGGAAGGTTGGTTCCTGGATGGTTCCATCCGCTACGAAGCGGAGAACCAGGCTCGCGCTCCGGCGCGCGCATCGATCCCAAGTCGGATTTTGTCAAGCGACCTGATGGCCTCGCCGGTGCGCCTGGTCAGGCTGGTGGGATCGGCGGCGCAGGTTCGCGAAAGCTACGCCCGTCAATGCGCCGAATGGATCCTTGCGCTGCGGGGAAGGTTGGTCGACCTTCCCGAAGGCGATGCCTGGAAGGCCCGCGCCTTGGATTGGAGCGATTTCGCGATCGTGGTTTCGTCGCGATCGGCGGCCAAGGCGTTCTATCGCATCCTGGACGAGCACAAGATTCCGTGGGCGTTGTACAAACAGCAAGGCGTGTTCGCTTCGCGCGCGGCTTTGGAGGTGGGCGCGGTGCTGCGTGCCATCTGCGCTCCGGCCCACGACACCGGAGTGCGCAGCTTGGCATTGGCCACCCGGATCCTGGAAGGCGACGAGGAAATCCTGGAGACGCTGCGGGAGTTGGCGCTTTCACGCAAATGGGCGCGGATGATCCGGGTCTTGTCGGAGGTTTCGGGGGCGTCGGCGCGCATGGTGGGGTCGGCCCAAGGCGACCGGCAATGGATGGATCTGCGGCAGGTGCTGGAATTCGCGCTGGAATACCTGCTGGCCGGAACCGGTGGATTGACAGAACTTGTCGAACACTTGGCGCGCTTGAAGGACGAACGAGAAAAGGCCGACGAGGACCGCAACATGCTGGCCAGCGCAACCGACCGTGGGCGCGTGCAGATTCTGACCATGCATGTCTCGAAGGGTTTGGAGTTCCCCGTCGTGTTCCTGGCCGCCAGCGGTCCCAACAACAAGCAGCAGGTGAAATCCTGGATCGAAGACGGCCCCGACGGGCCCGCCTTGCGGTTGATGCCGGCGTTTTTGGATTCGGGAAAGAGCAAGGTGAAGGACGCCTGGCAGCAAGCGGTCTTGCAAGGCGAATCCGAAGCGAAACGGCGGCGCGACCAGGAAGAGCGCCGGTTGTTCTATGTCGCGATCACCCGGCCCAAACTGTTGCTGGTGGTGCCTTGCCACGAGCAACGCAACAACGACGGCGCGTTGTCGGCCAAGATGCCCGCCTTGTCGAGATCGGTCCATGCCCATCTGGACAATCCCGGACCAGGCGTGGCGTTGTTGGGTGCGGTGCCGGAATTTGTCGAGCAGGACCAGGCGCCACCCGAATTCGTGGCGACGCCGCCCGTACGGGTGCGGACCTTGGCCGAGCTCGAGGCGGTGGGATTGCCAGGGCGTTCGCGGGTGCAAACCTCCTACACCCAGGTCGCCAAGACCTCGGCGGCGTTGCACGGACTGGATGGCCGTTTGCGCCGCTCCGAGGAATCCGATTCTCCGGAAAACACCACGACAGAAATCGTCGCCGACGCCTGGCTGCCGCGCGGCGCCAAGACCGGTGATGCCCTCCACGAGATCCTGGAAGAATGGATGGATCCGAGCCACGACAATTCCTGGCTCCAAATCGACCCCGTGCCGGAGGCGAAGATCGCCTTCGCGGCCCGCACCCTGGCTTTGCACGGGCTGGATGGCGCGCTTGGGCCACGGGTGGCGCAGCTGCTGGTTTCGGTGCTTCGCGCGCCGTTGACCCTTCCCTCGGGGCGCGTCGTGCGACTGTGCGAGATCGGGTCAGCAGACCGTAGACCCGAAACCGAATTCCATTGGGCGTTCGGTCCCGACGGCAAGCCTGCTGGTCCACAGGGGCCCGTGAAGGGCTGGATGGTGGGGTATATCGATCTGCTGTTCCGGATCGACAAGATCTGGTACGTGCTGGACTGGAAGACCACGAGCATGGGAGGCTGGGATGCCGCAGCCTTGACGGAATCCGTCGTGGAGCACGCCTACGACCTGCAAGCCAAGCTGTATGGACGCACCGTGGCATCGGCGCTTCCGCCCGGCGAAACCTTCGGTGGCGCGATCGTGTTGTACCTGCGCGCCTTCGCCGATCCCGCCACATCGGGTTCGGGCGCGTGGGTGGCTGGGCCGTCGGAGGACGGCGACGAAATCGCGCGGCGCTTGCGGGCCTGGTTGCACGAGCGCGGACGGTTCGTTTCGGGAGGTGCCGCATGATGCGACGATTCCTGTCCTCGCACTGCGGGCCTGGCGTTGATTCCGCCGGCGAAGGCGGTTTGGAGAGGTTCGCGTTGCAGGCGTTCCTGTGCGGGCGTCTGGACGCGGCGGAATTGATGCAGGAGCGCATGGTCTGCGGGACAAGGCCCGACGGGATCCGTCTGATCGTACTGGCCTTGATGGCTCGACTGCATGCGGGGCATCCTCGGGCCACAGGCGACGATCTGGTCGCGGAGGCCGAATCCATCCTTTCCACCTTGCCGGAAAACGTCCCCCCCGATTTCGACATCGCAAGCCATCGCGAAATCGTTTCGCGCAAGTCGACAGAAATCGTCCTATCCATCCACTCGGCGTTGGACTTGATCTCCGCGTCCCCGGGATCCTTCGCGCCGTTGTTCGGCGCGGGCGAAGGCGATCCTCGGCCCTTGGTTTGCATCGAAAAAGGAGCGTTCTCCTTCGCCAGGCTCCATGCAGCCCAACGCGACCTGGTCGATCAGATTTCCCGACGGGCTGTCGGATGCGCTCCCTGGACGGACGAGCGCATCGCCCACGCCATGTCGGCGGTGGACGCGTTGCCGGGCCATGCCCTGCATCCCGACCAGCGTGCGGCCGTCGAGCGATCCCTGCACCGGCCTTTCCTGGTTCTCACCGGGGGACCCGGCACCGGAAAGACCACGGTCGTGTCCCGGATCCTTTTGGCGCTATCCAAGGTCATGGACGACTTCGATCCGGAATCGGTGGGGTTGTGCGCTCCCACCGGCCGCGCCAAAGCGCGCCTAGCCGAATCGATCGGACAAAATCTGGCGTCGCTATCGGCCCTCGATCCGGTCGCCGCGTCGTTGTCGAACGTGCCGGCCGCGACCTTGCATTCGCTGCTCGGCGCCTTGCCCAACGGCACTTTCCGGCACCACCCGGGCAACCCGTTGCCGCATCGGGTGGTGGTGCTCGACGAAGCCTCGATGGTCGACCTTCCGCTCTTCGCAGCCTTTCTGGAGGCATTGTCTCCGTCGGCCCGGGTGATCCTGGTCGGCGATCCAGACCAATTGCCATCGGTCGACGCGGGGGCCGTTCTGGCCGATCTGGTGGCCAATCCGAATCTTGGCGCGTCCTGCGCGCATCTGTCGCACACCCACCGCAACGCGGGCGCGATTGCCGAAATCTGTCGGGTGGTCCGCGAGGGTGGCGATGTCGCGGCGACATTGGCCGCATCGCGACGGAAATCGACCGACATGCCGGCGGTTCGCGCGGTGGTCGGATTGGTCGCGCATCTTGGCGACGAAAGAATCGAAACCCTGCTTCCGCTTTGGCTGGAAGAGCGTTTCGGCGCGTCCATGCGATCGGCATTCCAGGCCGGGACAGGTTTTGGCGACCCAGCGGCCTTGCTGTCATTGGTGGAACGCTCGCGCATCCTGTGCGCGGTTCACGACGGAAGGTCTGGTGCGTCGGCGCTGAACGCGCAAGCCGATGTCTGGCTGCGCGAACGGTTCCCGTCTTCCTGGCACGGCCGGTTCGCGCCGGGGCAGCAGGTGATCCTCACGCGCAACCATGCGTTGCGCGACCTTTGGAACGGCGACCTCGGTGTGGTGGTGGAACACGACGCGCGCCTGGTGGCCGTGTTCTCCAAACCCGGAAAGATCCTGGCGATTCCTGTCGAACAACTCGATGGTTTGGAAAGCGCCTGGGCCGTCACGGTCCACAAGTCGCAGGGTTCCGAATTCGAAGAGATCCTGTTCGTGCTGCCCGAACGCGATTCGCCGGTGCTCACCCGCCAGATTCTGTACACGGCGTTGTCGCGGGCCCGCCGGACGGTTTTTGTCCACGGCGACGCGGAACTCGCCGCCAAGGCGGTGTCCCGCAGCGCCGACCGACCCAGCGCGGTGCGCGAGGCGCAGATCAGCTAGCTTTGGTCCTATGCCAGAAACCGACTCCCTCGCCCTTTGGGCCCGCCGTGCCGCCGTCAAGAAGTTCGATCCCGAACGCGCCATTTCGAGTGCCGACTGGGAATCCATCCTGCGCGCCGTGGAGCTCGCTCCCAGCGCCTACGGTTTGCAGCCCTACCGCGTTCTCGAAGTGCGCGACCCCGCCCTGCGCAAGGCCGTACGCGAAGGCGCCCCGCAACAGGCGCAGGTGACGGATTCCGACCGGTTCCTGGTTTTCGCCTTGGTGACGGATTTCGGCGAGGAACACCTGGATGCGCATCTGGCGCGTACCGGAGCGGCCCGTGGTACGCCGCCCGAATCGCTCGCCCTCTATCGAGCCCGTGTGGTCGGGTCGCTGCTGGAAGTCAACGACCGGGCATCCCTCCTGGCCTGGCAGGCGCGTCAAGCCTATATCGGACTTGGTGCGGCCATGTACCAGGCTTCGCAGTTGGGCATCGACACATGCCCATTGGAAGCCATGAACCTGGCGGTGGCCGACACGGTCCTGGGGTTGGCGCAACGAAAATTGTCGTCGGTCGTGGGACTGGCGATCGGTTACCGTTCCGAAGAAGACGTTTATTCCAAACAGCCCAAAGTCAGAATGCCGCGCGACGAGTTCGTCCTCGAATTCTGACGCGCGAAGCGGTAGACTTGAACGACGACGCGCTCGTCGCAGGAAAGGACGCACATGTACGATCTGATGGGACGGACCATTCTCATCACCGGAGCCTCCAGCGGAATCGGTGCCGCCATGGCGCGACTGTTTTCGCAGGAAGGTGCCCGGCTGGTCCTGTGCGCTCGAAGGCTCGATCGTCTGGAATCGCTGGCCGAGGAAATCCGCGCCGCCCACGACTCCGAAGTCTTCACCCTGTCCCTCGATGTCAGCGATCGCGCTCAAGTGGAAAAGCTCAACCTTCATCTTCCCGACGCCTGGCGCGAAATCGATGTTCTGGTCAACAACGCGGGTTTGTCGCGCGGCCTGGAGCCGTTGCACCAGAACAATCCCGACGACTGGGAAGAGATGATCTCCACCAACGTTTCCGGATTGCTGCACATGACCCGACAGATTCTGCCCGGCATGGTCGCTCGCAAAAAAGGCGACGTTGTGAACATCGGCTCCACCTCCAGCCACGAGGTCTATCCGAAGGGTGCGGTCTATTGCGCCACCAAGCACGCCGTGGACGCCATCACGCGCGGTTTGCGCATGGACCTGGTCGACACCCCGGTGCGCGTGACGCAGATCAGCCCGGGCATGACAGAAACCGAATTCTCGCTGGTGCGCTTCAAGGGCGACCAGGAGCGTGCGGGAAAGGTCTACCAGGGATTGCATCCGCTGCATGGACAAGATGTGGCGGAAGCGGCGTTGTTCGCGCTGACCCGTCCGCCCCACGTGCAAGTGGGCGAGATCGTGCTGTGGCCCACGTCGCAAGGCGCGAGCACCGTGGTCCACCGTTCGTTCGAACAGGAGTCCACGCCGCCCAACGAATCGACCTGGCGCAACTACTACGAGCTTAAGGAATAGTCGAGGTCGAATATTCGCGGTAATTGAGAGTTCAATCGACAATTACCACGGATTTCTGGTGCCCCCCAAACCCGGTATCGCTACCGGGGGAGTGTCGAACCCGCCGATCACACCACCGGTGTCGAAGTGTCGTCGTCGTACCCGACGCGCGGTTGCTTCAGGTGCACCCCGTCGAGCGTGCCGGTCAGGAAGTTGAATGCCTCGTCGACAGAATCTGCCCAGTTCAAGAGCTTCATGTCGTCTTCGTCGATCATGCCGGTGTCGATGAACGCTTGGAAGTTGAGCACGCGCTCCCAATACTCGCGACCGAAAATGATGACCGGACGGGGCTTGTCGAGTTTTTGTGTTTGGGTGAGCGTGAGCACCTCGAACATCTCGTCCATGGTTCCGAAGCCACCAGGGAAGACCACGATGGCGCGCGCGCTGTGCACGAACCAGTATTTGCGCAAGAAGAAGTAGTGGAACTGGAAGGCCAGCTCGGGCGTGATCCACGGATTGGCGTGCTGCTCGAACGGGAGCGAAATATTCAGCCCGATGCTGGGCGTACCCGCTTCGTAGGCGCCTTTGTTGGCCGCGCCCATGATGCCGTGGCCGCCGCCGGAACACACGATGAGGCCGTGTTTACCTTCGGTCGACCACTTCGAAAGCCGGAACGACAATTCCTGCGCCATGTCGTAGTAAGGGGCCACCTTGGCGAGAGCCTTGGCTTTGGCGAGCTCCTTGGGCGTGCCGCCCTTGGTTTCCAGCTCGTGGATCTTTGCGTTCGATTCCGCCACCGAGGGTGTACGTGCCGACCCGAAGAAAACGATGGTTCCGCCCACGCCGGCTTGGCGCAGACGCACCCGAGGCTCGGTGAATTCGGCCAGGATGCGGATTTCGCGGGCATGAGAAGAATGGAGGAAATCCATGTTCTCGTAGGCCTTGAGGGCGTTGGTTTCCTTGGGTTCGTGCATCATAGTGGGCCTCGGGAGGTTTGCGAGTGTCGTCGGAGCGGATTCATCATTGTATCCTGTTTAGCGCAAAACCGCCAACCGATCCGTATACCTGGGAACCGAGTTGTTGCAAATCGTTTGCACCGTCTGGACGGTATTGTTTTTGTACCGTCCAGACGGTATATTCAATTTCAATGATCGTAGAACCGGAAAAGAAACACCCGTCCCTCACCCGGGACCACATCCTCCAGGCAACGGCCACCTTGGTCCTTGCCGAGGGTCCGTCGGCGCTTACGCTGGAAGCGGCGGCCAAAGCCTCGGGCATCAGCAAGGGTGGATTGCTGTACCACTTTCCCAGCAAGGAAGCCCTCATCCTGGGGTTG
>JBDKGS010000218.1:0-7436 GCA_039798065.1 Fibrobacterota bacterium
GTCGTGTACGGGAGGCTCAGCATCTCGTAGCGATCTTCCTGCCGCGCTGTTGGAGCGCGGAGCGTGTCGATCCGCACCACGATGTCCATCTGCTGGCTTCGTGTGGTGTTGCGACCATCTCTGCTTTCGACCCAGACCCTGCCGCCCAGAGGAAGCTTTTCAGGTGAGATCACTAGGCTTCCGTGGGTCGAATCGCCGGCAACCAGAAGCGAGCATGTCGGTGCGGCCTTGCCGGCTTGGAGCACGCAGAAATAGGTGCCGGTGCTCGTCACGTTGTCGGAAACCGTCCAGTCCACCTTCTGGCTGTCGACGGCGGTCAAGGAGTCGCCGGAGACCGTCGAACCGGTGGTGGGCGCGAGGGTGTCGTAGCCCAGCCAATAGGTGATTCCGATCCTGCCCCAGAAGACCAAGCTGGAATCGGCGACGAGCTTGGTCGCGGCCTGGTGCAGTTTGCCGGCCGAATCCATCCAGTATGCGGATGGCGTGCCGTGGAGCCGGATCTGCTCCAGCGGAACCAGCGCGAGGGGAACCTTCAATAGGACGGAATCCGTCGAACCCTTCGAGCCGGTCAAGGAGATCGAGGTGTCGGCACCTGCGATTCCCTTGCCGAGGGTGGAATCGGTGATGCCCACGCCGATCGTCAATTCGCTGTCGTGGGGCGGTACGGTCACGGTCACGCCGTGGCCCGCGTTGATGTTGGTGGAATCCTTGTTCGTCTTGAGCGAAGTGTCGAGAGCCGCCACCAGAAGGATGCCGGAATCTGTCACTCCGAGTCCTTGCGCGCGGACTACCGACACGCCCGCAGATTCGGCCACGACACGCCCTTTCGACAGGGTGCCAAGGCTTTGTGTCCAGCTCCAGGAAAGGCTCGTCGCGTCGATGGTGGTATCGGACCCGGCTCCATTCTTGGCCGCGATGCGGAAGGATGCCGTGTCGCCCGGGCGCATGCGGAGGGTGTCGGGCGTCAAGGTGAAGGAAAGCGGAGCGTGGACGAGGATGGTGAAGCTGTCGACGGCGCTCGAGTCGACTCCACCGTTGGCCACGCCGCCGTCGTCGCCAAGGCGAACATAGACCGTGGCCGATCCGGTTGTGCCGCTTTTCGCGACGTAGCCGAGCGTGCCGTCGGAAGAAATCGAAGGTTGGGTGGAGAACAGTCCGTTGTTGCCATTGCTGGTTCTGAATCCGGTCTTCTGGCCCGACTCGTTGGTTGGACCAGCCGAGATGGACGTCGCCCAATTCGCGATGGACCGGACCGTGTCGTCGACAAGCAGATGCTGGTCGGGTCCTTTCGAGAATCCGGGTGCGTCGTTCACGGCGTTCACGGTGATGGTGAAGGTCGATGTCCCGGTGGAGTCGACGCCTCCCGCGGCGGTGCCTCCGTCGTCGCGGAGTTGGACGGAAACTGTCGCGCTGCCGTTCGCGTTCGGTGACGGCATGAAGGTGAGCGTGCCGTTCGCGGAAATGGCGGGCTGGGTCGAGAACAGCGCATTGTTCGAATTCGTGGTCGTGAACGACAGGGTCTGGGACGACTCTTCCGAGGCGCCTGCCGAGATTCCGGTCGCCCAGCCAGCGATGCTCGTGGAAGCGGTGTCCTCGGGGACAGTCACGGAGGGGCCGGCGGTGAACGACGGTGCCGTGTTCTTGAACACGAGGTCGACGGATTTTGTCCGATACAGGATCGTCGGCTCGGAGTTGCCCGCGTAGTTGAGGAACTTCACCGTCTTGAAGGTGCCGGAGATTCCCGCCGCATTGACGATTCCACTCGCGGTTCCGATTCCGGAAAGGCCCGCGAGATCGATGTCCAGCTCCGATGCGCCGTCCAGGACAAGCGTGTCGGAAAGCGTCAAGCGGTCGTAGTCGATACCCGGCTTGACCGTGCCTTTCACCCGGATCTTGAGGGTCGAAATCGTCGCGTTCGAAAGATCGAGCCGTCTTGCCTCGAGAGTTCCGATGGTCGTGGGAGAGCCTGCCTGAACGATACCTCCCGATGCGACGATGTCGCCTCCGATGGTGCCCGTGCCAGCCAATGTCGCGCCTGCCGCGACGGAGACCCGGCTTGCGATGGATCCCGTCACCACCAGGGTTCCGGCCGATACGTTCGTCGTTCCGGTGTTCGTGCTCGTTCCGGAAAGCGTGAACATGCCTGTGCCGTTTTTTGTCAGCGAAACCGTTCCGGATGAATTCCTGATGGTTCCGGAAAAAGTCGCCGATGTCGTGTCCGAACCGGTGGTCAAGGTGTAGGTTCCCGTGCCGGTGGAATTGTCGATCGTACCGGAGCCGTTCAGGGAGGCCACCGCGATCCCGAAACCTCCCAGGTCGAGCGTGCCGTTGGCGGTCAGCGCTGTGTTCGAGGGAAGCGCGCTTGCGGCGCCGACCATCAAAGTTCCCGCCGCGATGTTGGTGGGGCCCGAGTATGTGCCGGTTCCCGACAGGGTGAGCGCGCCGGTGCCGGTTTTCGTCAGGCCAACGGAGCCGACCGTGTTCTTGATGGTGCCGGAAAATGTCGTGCTCGAGTTGTCTGTTCCACAGGAGAGGATGTAGAGCCCCGTGCCGGTGGAGTTGTCGACGGTACCTGCGCCGGCCAAGGATCCGATCGCGGTGCTGAACCCGCCAAGGTCAAGTTTGCCGGTGACTACCGTCGGGCTGGATGCGGAAAGGGCGTTGGTCGCGCCAGCCTTGATCGTGCCGGCGGAAATGGTTGTGGGACCTGCGTACGTGTTCGAACCGGAAAGCGTGAGCGTCCCTGTGCCGGTTTTTGTCAATCCGACCAGACCACCACCCGTCGTGGTGTTCAGGATGCTGCCGGAAAACGTCGTGTTGGTGTTGCTGCCTCCGGCGACGAGCGTGACGGTGCCAGTCCCGGTCGTCTTGTCGATGCTGCCCGAGCCGGACAGCGAGCCGACCGTCTGGCCGAAATCGGCGAGGTCCAGGGTGCCATCCGCGACCAGGTCGGTTGCGGCAGGCAGCGCGTTCAACCGACCCATCCGGAGGGTTCCGGCCGTGATGGTGGTGGGGCCGCTGTACGCGTTGGCTCCGAGCAGGATCCAGGTTCCCGCGTCCTTCTTCGTCAAGCCTCCGGTTCCGTTGGCGACCACTCCGTACAGGCTTCCTCCTTGCGCCCCAGCCAATGCCAGGTTGAATCCGGAACCATTGATGGTGCCCGTGTTGGCGACGAGGAGTTTCCCCCCGCTTCCACCGATCGTGGTGGAGCTCGCGAGCGTGACGAGCCCGGAAAATACTCCGTCGGTGGTGCCGGAATTTGTCAAGGCTCCGGTCGCGGAAACACCGTTCCCGGAAATCGTCAGATTCGGGGTGGTGGGAACCGTCTGGCCGCCGAGGTCCAAGCTCCCACCGCCAGACACCGCGATGGAGCTCGTGGAACCGAGCGCCGAAGCGCTCTTCAGGGCCAAGGTGCCGCCGGTGATGGTGGTGGGACCGAGGTAGGTGTTGTTGCCGGAAAATGTCTGGCGTCCGGTACCCGATTTCGAGAGCGCGATGTTGCCGGTGATGCTGCCCGCGTAGGTGGTGTCGCCGCTTCCATTCAGAGTAAGTACGGTGGTTGCCAGGTTGTTGCGAATCGAAGCCGCGGCCGTCAGGGAATAGACCATGGGGAAAGTCTGGTTGAAACCGTTCAGATCCAGTTCCGACGAATACCCCGAATGGGATTGTTGCCAGATGGCGCTTGTCGGCAGGCCGTTGTTGGCGCCCAGCCGCGAGGTGCCTTTGGTGAGCTCGAACCGAGTCGCGGTGCCGCTTCCACTGTAGATCACCAGACCGTCGCGCTGTTCGACTCTGGTCGCGGTCCCTCCCATGTGGATGGGTCCCGAAAGGGTCAGGGATCCGGTTCCGTTGGTCGTGCCGGTGATCTGGCCTCCGGTTGCGCAGGTTGCGTTCATGTTCAGTGCTCCGCTCCAGGTCGCGTTCGAATTGACCCCCGAGCTGAGAGCCCCGAGACCCACCCCCGGATCGCAGGCGGAAATTGTCAGTGCGTTGCTCATCGAAACGCCGTTGTTCAGGACGATGCCCCCCGAGCCATTCATGATCACGCTTCCGTTGCCCAGTGCGTTGGCGCTGGTGGCGACCACGGTGCCGGCCAGGTGCGTGTAGTTCGACGCCGTATTGTTGTTTCCGCTCAGCACCAGCGTGTCCGGTCCGGATTTGGAAAATGATCCCGACACGGCGCTTGCGATGGTCGCTTTGGCGTTGGCGACGAGAATGGGAGCCGATACAGTGCCGCCGGAAAGCGTGTACCCCCTGTTGGTGAAGATGACAGAATCTGCGTTTTGGGTGCCGTTGACCGTTATGGCGTAGTTGCCGTCGGCGCCGCCGAACTCGGCAGAGTATTCGGTTCCAGGCCATGCCAGAAGGCTGGTCCCGTTGTAACTCCAAAAATTGTCCGTTCCCCATGTGCCCGATGCAGGCTGGGTTCCGGCCGTGGTGGAGTTGTCCCATTTCAGTCGCGGGGAGGTGTTCGCGACAGTGAGTGCGAACGCCTTGTCGATGTACCCGCCGCGGTGATCGTACACCCTGATGCGAATGCTGTAGGTCGACTTGGTCTCGAAATCGAATACGGCGTTGGTGAACAGAGTGTCCTTCCCGTTGGTCACCGTGAACAACGCATTGTCCGTGGATCCGGTTCCACCGATGAGATCGAAATCGACCCCCCCTCCCGGATCTGGATCCGTGACCGACAATTTTCCGACTGGACTTCCTGAAGGCAGGTTCTCTGAAACGGATGTCGAGCTCAATGTGATATCCGTCGGCGGATTGTTCGTGGTGAAGTTCCAGCTGGTGGCGTCCGAAATGCCGGTGTAGTCGCCGTTGGACAAATCTTTGATTGCACCCGCTTCGATGTTGATGTAGTAGCCAGAGGTCAAGTTGAAGGCTCTGCTTGGGACGATGGTCACGTAGGAAGTGCCGGCCTTCACGAGGCTCACATCGTCCACCCAGTAGGTTCCCGCGACGGGGAAATTGATTCCGAATGAATTGACCCGAGTCGCATCGTAGGCGGTGGAAATCGGTGAGGCTACGCGTGTCCAGACGTTCTGTGTCAGCGGAGCGCCGGGTTGGGCGATCGCATCGTTCCACTTGTCGATGTTGCCGCTGCGGGTGAAAGTGATTGCGGCCGCTCCGGAGCTCGTGGCATAGACCCAGCAGACGATGGAATCATATCCGCTCCAGTTCTGGGATGAGAACCGACCTTCGACATGGAGAAATACGCTTGGTGTCACAACTTTCAGGGCGCCAGATCCGGTATGCCTCTGCGAATTGTCCCAGCTTCGCGTCGCGCTTCCCCAAACCCCCCATTCCTCCACGGTGGACTCGAATCCGTTGAACAGAGCTGTGCTTCCGAACGACACCTGGCTCGATGTGACAGGAATTGTCTCGAAGACGGTGTTGTCGGTGGAATTCTTGATGACGATATTGCCTGCGCCAGCTTGCACCGCCGAGCCGAACTGCAGTCTGAATGCCTGCCGCCCGGCAACCAGAGTGGCGCCATCGGGCGGGAAGAGGCTCGACAAGGTGGGAGCTGAATCGGCAGGCGCGACGAGGGACGACAACGCCGCGGCGATGGGCAGCAGGAGCCTGCTCCACGAGGATCGTTCACGCCTGATGCGAATCGGTTCGCGATTCATCGGTGCTGTCGGTTCCCTTCCCTGGACGGCCCCGTGCATGGCCGTCGAACTTGTCTTCATCATACCGCTTCGGCGTCCCGTTCACAAGCTTGCGGATTTCGCTTCGGGAGAGTGGTACGATGTGCCCGTCCATGATGTCGGCAATCCTCATCGCGTTGTTCCTTCGGGTTTCCGGAGCAGGCACGTCCACGGAAGTACCGACCCTGGTGCGTTCGGCCAGGGACTTGCTCCGGTCTGGACAGCCATCCAAGGCATTGGTGTTGCTGCAGCGGGCCCGTTCGCTCGATTCGAGCCAGGTCGACCTCGATCGACTCGCGGCGCAGTGCAATTTCCAGTTGGGCAACTGGGTTCCTATGGATGGAGGCTCGGATTGGGCATATGCCGACGACAGGTTCGATCGCTCCATCCGCGACAATCCAGATTCGATGTTCCAGATTGGACGGAAATTGTCGGAATCGGAAAATCTCGCCGGTGCGGTACGGATCTTCTGGGGTCTTTCGAAGAGCCATGCCGCCACGCCGGCGTATTTGAAGGCCTACAACGAGCATCGCGCCAGGCAGGACATAAAGATCGCCTTCCACCGCGACCTTGCCCAAAAAGCGCAAAACCGCGGCGAAGCCGCCGAGGCCCTGAGCCAGTGGCGGATGGCCTACGCGGCACGCCCCGAAGATCCGGCACTCCGCGACATGGTCGAAAAGGCCGACCAGACCAATCGCTTCACCTACCAGATTTATCTGAACAATGTGCAGCGCGCTCTCGCCGCCCGCGACGAACGGTCCGCGATCGATCTGTTGCGAAAGGCCCGGATCATCTATCCGGCCACCGACCCGTTCCAGAGATTGTTCGATTCGCTCGATGCCGGGCGCGTTTCCTTCCGGGTGGCCAAACTGGATCAGATCAACAATCTTGCCGACCTGGGGCGTGACCAGGAGGCTGTCGAAGCCATGGAGGCCCTGGTCGAGACCGATCCCCAGGAACCGGCCCTCGTCGCAGCACAGGATGTTCTTCAGAGCCGGATCCAAAAGCGTCGTCGAGCCACCCAGATCGCCGAACTTTCGCGTTCGTGCGACCAGGCCATCCAGAACGGCGACTTGGCCAAGGCGGAAGCCGTGTTTTTCGATCTGAGGAAAGCCGGAGGGGAAGGTTCGGATGTTGACAAAATCCGTCTTCGCTTGGATTCTCTTTCGACATCGGTCCGTTCGTCCGGTGCCTTCAACGAGGCGATGTCCTCCACGCGCCAAGCCTTGAAAGCCGGCGACCTGGCGGCCGGGCGGAATTTCCTCCAGAAGGCGCTGACGGTGCAGCCCGACAACGCGGTGGCGAAGGGAATCATGAAAAGCCTGGCGAGCGCAGCATCGAAGTCGACGCAGCCGATCGCATCGAAGCCTCTCTCGACCGAGGCCAGGACCTCGGTTTCTGGGCGCACCGAACAGGACATCGCGAAGTCAAAACAACTTCTGCTCGCCGGTGTGGCCGCCTACCGATCGGGTGAATATGCCAAGGCCGTGGAAAGCTGGAAGCTCGTGCTGGCCATCGATCCCGACAACGTGCAGGCGCAGAAATACCTGACCAACGTTGGTCTCAAGCAGACGAGGTTGAAATGATCCGGCATCTACTCGCTTTGGCGCTGGCCGTGTCGGGTCTGCAAGCGGATCCGGAGCCATGGAAACGGGTGCTGCTTCCCGAGGGCATGGGAATGGTCTCGTGCATGGCGGTCGGCCAGGACAATGTGGCGTTCGGATCCGTATCGGGAGGTGTGCAGCTCCTCGATCGCACGATGATGACAAAATCCGTCATTCG
>JBDKGS010000219.1:0-7418 GCA_039798065.1 Fibrobacterota bacterium
CCGGAAGTGATCCAGATGAATTCCATTGCGAAGAGAAGTCCGACAGCCCCTAGAGCGATGAACTTCAGGTCGTGAAGATCGAGAAGGGGAGAGACCGCGTGCGCGCAAAGCAGAGCCAGGCAGGATTGGGCCAGAAAAGCGACACCTTGGCCTGCCACGAAGGAAGAACGACCACCTTGGCGCGCTTTGGGCATGTCCGGTGCCAGGGTCTCGCCCGCGATCGCCCAGCCCTGGAAGATCCAGAAGACGAAGAATCCAAGGATTATGTACAGCGCGCCCGTCGTGCTCAAAAGGCTATTCATGGTGTCTGGAAAGATGCGAAAGGACCGCTGTCTCTGTGTGCCCGGATTCGATCGATTCGAAATACCCTCCGCCCGACCAGCCACGGGACGCGGTGATTCCGAAAGGATCGGTTCCTGCCGCCACGCTTTCCAGCCGGGATTTGGCGCGCGAGGCGATGTCGGGATCGGTTTCGAGCAGGATCCAATCCCGACCGCATTTGTGGGACACCGCGCCGGTGGTTCCCGATCCGCAAAACGGATCCAGGACCAAGTCGCCGGAATTTGTCGAAAGCTCCACGATCCGTTCGATCAACGCCTCGGGTTTTTTGCCGCTGCGCAGGCTCACCGCCCCTTCGCGCCCCAGGTTGATGGTGCTGATGTCGGTCCAGATGTCGCCCAGTGGTTCGTCCAGGTAGTCCGACAGGAAGAGCATCTGCTTGCCTTCCCACCAGACATGGTCCTCGCCCCAAGGCGATTTCAGCTTCGCGAAAGTGGTGGATGGGCGCTGTTCCGGAGGCAACAGGTCGAAGCCCTTGTTGTTGGTGCGATACACCATCCGATGCGCATGCTCCAGGCGGAAATTGGCAAGGCTTTCGCGGGTTCGGGCCACGCCCAGTTCCTTCATGACTTCGCGCAACGGGCGCACCTGCCAGTTTTCGACAGGATCGCCGGGGTTGTCCAGGTACCAGCGGTAGTAGTCTGCGTATTCGGCCAGCTTTTCGGGCGTCTTGGGGCGGCGCAGCGGTTTGAGGCGGGCGGATTCCGTGGCACCGTAGAGAAGCACGTATTCCTTGGTGCGCGGGAGCATGCGGTCCTGGTAGCGCATCTTCACTCCCGACAACTCGCTCATCTTCACGCACACGGTGTTCAGGCGGCGTTCGCGCCCCAGGATGCGATCCAGGAGGATCTGCAGATACGCCTGCTCCGAGTCGTCGATGTGCGCGGCGAGGATTCCGTCGTCGGACAGAAATCGACATGCAAGCCGCAAGCGTTCCTCCAGCCACGACAACCACTCGTCGTGGCCCATCTCGTCGGGATAATCCTTGCGGTTCCTGGCGTTGTACGGCGGGTCCACCAGGACCAGCTTGCAGCGCTTTTCGAACCGTCCGAGCAAAACGGGCATGGACTGGAGGTTGTCCCCGATGCAAAGCAAGCCATTTGAAAACGCCGCTCGTCCTGAGGAGTCCCCTTTGGGGGCGTCTCGAAGGGCCGGCGGCGTTTCAATCTCGGATGAGCCGGAACCAGTTCCGCCGACACCCTTCGAGACGGGCCTATGGCCCTCCTCAGGATGAGCGGCGGAATGGCTGACACTCATCATGCCAGCTTCACCACCTCGCGCTCGCGAAGCGCGGTGTAGGGAATGCCCGTCGCACCAGCCAACAGGGCGAACGGCGACACGGTGTTGCCCGCGTTGTTGACCCGGCCCGTCAGCAAGAGTTCGTCCCCGGTCCAGACAAGATCCGTCACCTCTTCCGAAGTGCGCACCGGACGGTCGCGACCATCCAATGTGTCGGGGAGGGTGCCGGTACGGAACACTTCGGCGGCCTTGGCCAGGATCTCCTCGTCGCCTTCCGGACGCAACCGGTAGGTCATGGTGGGAGGCACGGGGAGGTCGAAGATTTCGCGCGGCGAGAATTCGATCACGTCCAGGCCTTCGGGCAGATAGGATGACAAAATCTGCGGCAGCTCGGCGGGATTTTCCGGAAGCCGTTCCAGCTCGACCATCAGCGGTTCCGCTTCCGACCCGAGTCCCACGGGCAGGGCGCCCGCGTTCTTCAAGCGGGGACGCGGATTGAAGCCGCGGCTGTAGAACAGCTTCACACCGGCGCGGCGCAGGGCTTTCTCGAGCAGACTGATGGTGCCGTGGTGGCCCAGGAAGCGCGCCAGGTCGGTCTTGCGGAAACGGATCAACCAGGGCAATCCCCGCTGGGCGCGTTCCTTGTCGCTCCAGCCTTCCGGATGGCGCTTGTCGCGGGGCTTCTTGGGCTTGTCGACAGATTCCGTCTCCACGCCATCCGCGGCAAGTTCCTCGGTCTCGTCAATTTCCGTCTCTTCCGGAAGCGGCGCCTTGTTGGTGTTCAGACGCGCCATCGACACCGGGTCCAGGTTGTTGCGGCCTTCGGCTTCGGGCGGCAATCCAGCGGCAGGGCCGGCCTTCGCCACGCCCGCATAGGTTCCGGGAGGAGGCAACGTGATCTGTCCTTCTTCCGGAGGCGCGAGCTTGATGTCGGCGTAGTTGCCGGGCACACCGCAATGGTTGCAGGCGCCCCAGCGGCAGTCGGCCACTTCCGGGGTCTCGGGCTTGTACATCTTCTTCCACTCGTCCTTCAAAAAGCCCTTCGTGGCTCCGGCGTGGATGAAGTCCCAAGGGAACACTTCGTCGAGCTCGCGCTTGCGGAACACGCGGTGGTCGGAGTCGTAGCCGTGGCGTTCGAAGATCGACTTCCAGGCGGCCAGACCCGCGAAACTGTGCTCGTTGGATTCGAAGATCATCCCGGCGCGACTGGCTTCCAGAATCATGGGGGCCAACTGGCGGTCGCCGCGGGCCATCAGCGACTCCATGTACGAGATCTCCCAAGTGCTCCAGGTGATCCGCACGTTCTTGTTGCGCGAAAACCGCTCGCGCACGAATTTGATGCGCTCGCGCGATTCGGCTTCGCCCACGAACGGTTCCCACTGCATGGGGGTGAACGGCTTGGGCACCAGGATTCCCACGTTGGGATGGATCTCGGCGCGGCGCGTGTGGCGTGCTCCAACGCGACCCAAATTTTGGATCAGGTTGCAGAAGGCGTCCATGTCGTCCATGTTCTCGGTGGGCAATCCGATCATGGTGTAGAGCTTGATCGTGTGCCAGCCGTTGGAGAACACGCCTTCGGCGGCGGCGATCATGTCCTCGTCGGTAATCGTCTTGTTGATGACCTTGCGCAGACGGGCGGAACCCGTCTCGGGCGCGAAGGTGGCGCTGCGGCTTCCGCGGGCGCGAGCGACCTTCTTGGCCAAAGTCTGTCCGAACATGTTGGCGCGAAGCGACGGCAGCGACAGGTTCACGTTGCGGAAGGCGGGATCGTCCACCAGCCGGTCGGTGAGTGGTGCGATCTGCGAATAGTCGGCGGTCGAGAGCGATAGCAGTCCCAGCTCGTCGGCGCCGGTTGCGGCGATGCCTTCCTTGGCGATCTGGATGACCGCGTCGGGTGACAATTCCCGGATGGGGCGGTACCAGTAGCCTGCCTGACAGAATCTGCAACCCTGTGTGCAGCCGCGCAACAGTTCCACCGCGAAGCGTTCGTGCACGATCTCGCCGTTGGCCATCGGGGTCTGGCGCGGGACGTCGTCGGGATCCAGGACTTCCACCCAGGTGCGCTTCACGCCTTTGGCGCGCGCGTAGGATCCGTTGCCGTCGATACCCACCGGGATCAGATCGCCCTGCGGGCCCATCTCCATGTCGATTTTTGTCGGCACGTACATGCCCGGCAAGGCCGCCAGCTGATCGAGGATCCAGGCGCGGCTCTGTTTTTCGGCTTTGCGGCGTTCCACCAGTTCCATGATGGTTCGCACCAGGATCTCGCCGTCGCCGATCACGAAGGCGTCAAAAAATGGCGCGATGGGTTCGGGGTTGGTCATGCAAGGACCGCCGCCGATCACCAATGGGTCGGATTCTGTCCGATCGGCCGCCCACACCGGGATCTTGCCCAGGTCCAACACGTAGGGGATGTTGGTGTAGTTGAGTTCTGTCTGGATGGTGATGCCGACCACGTCGAACTCGCCCAGGGCGCGATGCGTCTCCAGGCTGAACAAGGGAATGTCGTGTTCGCGCAGGCGGTCGCCCAGATCGGGCCAAGGTGCGTACACGCGCTCGGCCGCCCAGCGGGGGGCGCGATTGACGATGCCGTAAAGCACGCGCAACGCGTTGTTGCTCATGCCCAGTTCGTAGAGATCGGGAAAGCAAAGCGCCATGCGCGAACTGGCTTGCGCCTTGACGGTCTGGCCCGATTCGCCACCGATGTAACGGTAGGGTTTTTCCACCGATGCCAGGAGTGGGGCGATTCGATTCTTCAACGACATGTTTTTCTTTCTGGTGATGCGCGTCGAAGCGCATTGCGCCGGAGAGTCGAACTCCGGCTTTCGTGTGGGAGCGCAAAGTACCATTCCTGGGGTGACTTGCGAGCACATCCGCGCGAGTGATAGCATCGACGGCATGTCGATCAAGATCTCCGCGAAACTGTACTTGTCCTATGGCGCGATCCTCCTGGTTCCGGTGTTCTTCGTTTTCGGTCTCCGCGAAGGGGCGCATCGGCTCCAGGAAAAAACCCACGCCCAAGTCGGGACCGCGTTCGATCTCGCCCAAGCTGCCGACTCCATGAAATTGGATGCCGTTCAGGTGCAGCAGTTCCTGACAGATGTTTCCGCAACGCGAGGATTGGACGGGTTGGACGACGGTTGGAACGCATCCGAAGACCACCTGAAGGGCTTTCAGTCGCATGCTGACTTGTTCAGGCGTCACTTCGAATCGAAAGGCGATTTGGCTGCACAGGTAGGCCTCGACAGTTTGAGCGAGGACTTCCTTGCCTACTACAGGGAATCCGTCCAGATGGCCAAGGCCTATGTGGACTCCGGGCCCGCGGCGGGCAATCGCAGGATGCCCGTGGTGGACGAATGGGCATTGCGGATGACCACTCGGTTGGACCGTTTCCAGGAACAACAGAAAACCGCCGTCCATCAGGCGTTGGAAGATCAGGAGGCCAGCCAGGGTTCGTTCCTGTTCCTGATGGTTGCCGGATCCATCGCGATGGCCTGCGTCGGTGGATTGGTCGCCTTCCTGCTGGCCCGGAGCCTGATTCATCCCATCCACACCTGCATGGACGTGGCCGACAAGATCGCGGCAGGCGACACCGACCTCGAAATCTCGACCGATCGCGACGACGAACTCGGTCAGCTGCTGCGGTCCATGGGGCGCATGCACGCGACGATCCGCACCCTGGTGCAGGAATTGTCCAACATGGCGCATGCCCAGGAGAAAGGCCAAACAGAAATTGTCGTACCGGCCGAAGGGTTCCAGGGAGCGTATCGCGAGCTTGCCGACGAAGTCAATCGCATGGTCGGGATCCACATCGCCGTCAACCGGAATGCCATGGCGTGCGTGGGTGCCTTCGGGCGCGGCGACTTCGATGCCCGACTGGAAGCCTTCCCTGGCCGTTTCCAGGAAATCAACACGACGGTGGAGCAAGTCCGGGCGAACATCAAGGCTTTCCTGGCGGAATTGGAGCGTGTGACGCGCGACCACGAGCTAGGCGACATCGACGCCTCGGTGGACGCATCAAGGTTCAACGGTGATTTCGCGGCGATGGCCCATGGCGTGAACCGGATGGTGCAGGGACATCTGGACATGGCTCGCGAGTCGCTCTCCTGCGTCGAATCGTTCGGAAATGGCGACTTCACCGCGCCGCTTCGTCGATTCCCTGGCAAAAAGGCCTGGATCAACGATACGGTTGAAAACGTCCGTGGCCGGCTGTCCGCATTGTCCAACGACGCGGAATATTTGGCGAAGTCGGCCATCGAAGGGCGGTTGGAGGTTCGGGCCGACGCGTCCAGGCATCAAGGTGGATTCCGGGCCATCATCGAAGGCATCAACGGAGCTTTGGATGCATTCCTGCAACCCATCCACCAGGCGGCGCAGGTTCTCGATCGTTTGGCCACGCGCGATCTTTCGACCCGACTCGAAGGGCGTTTCACTGGCGACTTCGATCGCATCCATCGTTCCTTGAATACGGCTGTGAGCAGTCTCGACGACGCCATGCGGCAAGTCTCGCAATCTTCCAAGATGGTGGCGGCGACCGGCAACCATATCGGGCAGGGGAGCATGATGTTGGCCGAAGGCGCATCGGAGCAGGGCCGTGCGATGGAGGATGTCGAAAATTGTCTGCAAGGCGTGCTGGATGGGGCAAGCCGCAACAGCGGGAAAGCGAAGGAAGCGCGGGGCCTTAGCGAACAGGCTCACTCCCAGGCTGGGCGCGGTGGCGACTCGGTGGCGCGGATGACCGAAGCCATCGCCAAAATCAAGGGTGCCAGCGAAAAGACCGCGAACATTCTTCGCACCATCGATGAAATCGCCATGCAGACCAATCTGCTGGCGCTCAACGCGGCGGTGGAAGCCGCTCGGGCTGGCGAGGTTGGCAAAGGCTTCGCGGTGGTCGCGGAGGAGGTGCGCAATCTTGCCCAGCGCAGCGCGGAGGCGGCCAGGTCCACGGCTGCCTTGGTGGCCGAATCGCGCAAAAGCGCCGACGAAGGAGTCGAGCTGTCGCAGGAGGTTGCGGCTTCCTTCAGCGGAATCGGAGAGTCGGTTCGCCGCATGGATACGTTGTCCAAGGAGATTTCCGAGTCCAGCAGCGAGCAGGCTCGCGGGATCGAAGGCGTCTCCAGTGCGGTGAAACGAATGGGGTTGGTCATCCAAAAGAACACGGCGAATGCCGAGGAATCGGCCAGCGCGGCAGAGGAATTGTCGGGCCAAGCACAAGAATTGTCATCCCTGGTGGCGACCTTCCGGATTTCCGGAGGTGCAGCTGTCGAACGGCTCGGTTAGGAGTTCCCGTTCGAACGGATCTCGGCCTTGAGCGCGGTGTTTGCCGCGATCAGCCCCGCCAGGATGCCGTCTTCGAAGTGGAAGATTGGCTTGTCCTTCAAGATCGCGAAATCCTCCGCATTGCGAAGGTCCTCGGCGGTGGCGAACGGCACCCACTTGCGGCCCAGGGTCAGGACCTTGGCTTCTTGTTGGGAGATCATTTGATCCAAAAGCGCGGCGGCCGATTCGACAGGATTGGTCATTTGCCAAAAAATACCTTTGGCAACGCGCCTCGCGATCGTTCGATTGCATGTGAACTTTACCAAGCAACCATTCATGGACAAACCATCCATCCCATCGAGGCGCATCGGCCTGTCGAACATTCCGAACTTCCAGGTTTGGATGGTGGCGTTGCGTGGCGCGATCGATCTGGTCGCGGCCGCGGTGGGGCAGGGCTTGGGTTTGCTGGTTTGGCTGATCCTCGACAAGTCGGTTCCGTTGGGGATTCCAGACCACTCGTTCGAGCTTTTTGCGGTCAACGAAATCCTGGCTTTGCTCTGCCTGGCCTTGTTCCGGCTCTA
>JBDKGS010000220.1:0-7195 GCA_039798065.1 Fibrobacterota bacterium
CGGTCAGGTCGGGCGCCTGCAAAAGTTCTCCCATCTGGATCCCCGACGGCGCGGCCCAGTTGGCGATTTCCACGCGATCGCCATCGAGTTCCACCACGGTGTAACCCACGCTGCCCAGCTCCTGGGCAAGCGGCATTTCCCTGCGCTTGCCGAACGCGGGCAGGTTGTGCTGTTCGTCGATCTTGAGCGGCGGATAGAACTTGTACGAGGCACCGGGCAGGATGGCCTGCTGGAGCCGCAATCCGCGGGCTCCGGGCTCCTCCACGATCGAATGCTGGAACTGGTGGTCGTGCCCCGCGAACACCAGCCGCACGCCGTTGCGATTCAGCACCTCGAAGAACTTGGCGGTGCTCGTCGTGTCCGACGCGGGGGTGTCGCCAAACAGGTTGTCGGCGTGGGTCGCGCCGATGACCGGCTTGTGGACGACCAGGAACGCGGGCGAGCCCACCGGCCGGGCCGACAGCACCGAGTCCATCCAAGGAATCTGCGTGGACATCGGACAGGTTTTGACGCCTTCGGAGATGGTTCCCATGAACTGGTCCAGCAGCACGAACGTCGCGCCCTGGTCGCGAAACGCGTAGCTGCGCCCCTTGGCGCAGGAAGGGCTGGAGAACGATTCGCCGATGGCGAACGGGGCTCGATGCGGACGGGTCAAAACCGGATGGATGTTCTGGCTGTCGGTCCACAGGAACGCGTCGGCGGGCGTCGCGCCCATGGTGCCGTTTTTTGTCTGCGGGAACACGCGCACGAATTCGGCCGCCGCCACGGGGCCTTCGTCGTGGTTGCCGCGCACCGGAAAGAACCCGATCCCCGCATCGTACAGCTCCTGGGTCCAGGTGGCCCGCGCGCGCATCGATTCCAACGAGGGCCAGTCCGACAGATCGCCCACCGCCATCACGAATCGCACGCCGTGGTCCCGGAATCGCTGGTGGATCTGTCGCAGGAAATACGCCGGAACCATGTGCGGGTTCCTGTATCCGCTCAGGCTGTCGCCATCCAGGATCGTGGTGGAATCCGTACCGTCGGCGGCCTTCAAGGTGTCGCCGGTTTTTCCGATCACGGCGACGCGGACCGTGTCGGGCCATTGGGTGTCGCCCAGCACGCCGAACCGCCAAGGCTCGGCCAAGACGGGCCTCGCGGCGACACAGGCCAACACGCAAGCGCCAAAGCGCATCCAGGAGCGGAATTCGGACGATTTTGAGCCGGGCATCCATCCAGGATAGGGCCATCCCCGTCGCACAACCCGCCCTTTGCGACCGGACGGACAACAGCCTCTGACATCCGTGTCCCCACCAACACCGGTCCGGGACAGATTCTGTCGCGACCTACTTGAACAGCAGGATCGTCGAGGTCTGGTTCACGTGCGTGGTCCAGGCTTCGCCGTAGGTGCAGAATCCGATCGTGGGCACATCCTTGAAGATGGCGCCGTAGTCCTGCGAAAGCCCCTTCGATTCGAGTTCCATGGCACGCAGGATGCAATGGAAATCGATCATCCCTCTGACGCTTCCGGCGTCGGCGATGCCTTTTTCCACCGCCGTGGTGGTGTCCGACACGATGTCGGTCGCTTGCATGACCGCGAGCGTTTCGCCTTTGCGAATGGCGCTGTAGAAGTGGATCGAGTTGCCATCGAGCCTTTGCGGACTGCGCACGAACGGCTCGCCTCCCACCATCCTGGCCACCGGATAGCTGAGGAAGCTCTCGGCGACGCTTTCGGGAATGGAGCCTGTGGCCCGGCAATAGGCCTCCAACGCGGGCTTGCCGTTGAACGACACCACCTTGCGATGGGCCACGTCCACATCCGTGGCTTCCAAGACAACTCCTGTCGGCTTGAAACTTTGGGTCTTCACCACCTCGAATCCGCGCGGCACCTTCATCAACAGCAGGATCGCCGAGCGTTCGTGGACCGTCTTCCCCGAAAACACCAGGGTCTTTTCGAACTTCAGGTCGTCGCCCGCCGATCCCCCCACGAAGGCAATTTCCGTCTTCTCGTTGATCGCTTCGATCAACCGTTCTTCGGCGCCCGAAAGTCCGTCGGTGATGACGATTCCCACATGCTGATCGGGATCCAATTCGGCCATCGTCGTACCGAAATGCTTTTCCAGATTGGCGATCGCGGCATCCACGTCCATCCTGGGACCCAGGTCGTCCACCACCACGGCCACCGCCTTTTCCACGACGTCCCGCTCGATGGCCATGGCGACCACGCCGCCTTTCAAAACCTTGCCCGATACGATCTCGCCAGCCGTGGAAGCTCCGCTCAGCAGAGCATGAGGATAAGCCGCATTCAGCAGGCGCAACAGTTCATGTGGCTCTTGGTGGGTGGAAGAAAAACAAAGCAGCACCTTCGGATCGACAGCACCAAGCTGGAGCTTCAATTCCTCCACGGCATCGTGGGCGTTGGGCTTGACGGAATGTGCCACCTTGATCATTGAACACCTCGATTGGAGCCGGTTGGAATCGCATGCAAACGCGGACGGATCCTACCATGCTCTTGCACCGGAAGTCCAGCGCGAAGCATCATGCGTCCATCGGGCGCCTCGCCCGCACCGCACCAAATGCTCCCTCCGACAAATGCGGCGCGAGCGACCGTCCACCCTCCAGGCTACCCGCTGGTCGGCCCATCCGCCCGGTCGGTGAGCGAAGCCGAACCGCAGGGCGGATGGGCGGCGCTTCGCGCCCCATTCCGGGCGGACTGGCGCAAACCGCATTAGTATTTCTATTTAATACCACTATGAGCAACGCGCACTTCGAATCGACCCTCGCGACCCTTGGTTTCACCGGACAAGAAGCCGCCCTGTACCGCGCCCTGCTGGAGCACGGCGACCTCAACGGCTACGAGGCCGCCAAGGAAACAGGCATTTCCCGCTCCAACGCCTACCACGCCTTGGCGAGCCTGGTGGAAAAAGGTTTCGCCGACCGCATCGAAGGCGAATCGCTGCGCTACGCGGCGCTGCCTGTACAAGATTTGTCCACCCTGCTGCGGCGGCGCACGGAATCGGCGCTGGCACAGCTCGCGCGATCGGCGCCTGCGCGCAAAACCGCTTCGGCGCCGTTCCTTTCCGTGACCGGGCGCGACAAGGTTCTCGAGAAGATGGGCCTTCTGATCGATACCGCCCGCGACCGCGTCTACCTCTCGGCGGCCGCCGACGACCTTGACGAAATCCGTCAACCACTCGAATCGGCGCTCGCCCGCGGGATCCGCGTCACCGTGCTGTCCAACCGCTCCTGGCGCCTGGAAGGGGCCGTGTGCCTTTCGCGACGCAAGCCGCGTGGCCAGATCCGCCTGATCGCCGACGGCAACCGCGTGCTCACCGGCGAATTGAACGCCGCCCAAGCCGCCTGCGTGTTGTCGGAAAATGTCCACCTGGTCGCGCTCATCAAGGATTCCCTCACCCAGGAGATCGAGCTGGTCCGTACCCACCACACCGACAAGGACGATTCGCCATGACCACCACTCCCCGCCTTCTTTCCGATTCCCTCGCCCGTGAACTGATCGAGCGCTTCGGGTCGCCGCTGTACGTCTACGACGAAACCACCTTGCGCACCCGGTTGCGCGAACTCGCGGGCCTTGTGCGCCACCGGCCCTTCCACGCGTCGATTTCCGTCAAGGCCAACGGCAACCCCCACCTGTTGGCCATCGCGCGCCAGGAAGGCCTGCGCGGCGACGCCATGTCACCGGGAGAGATCCTGCTGCTGGAACGCGCGGGCTTTTCGCCGGAGCAGATCTTCTTCATTCCCAACAACGTCTCGGAAGACGAATTCCGCTTCGCGCACGAGCGCGGCATTCTCACCAGCCTCGATTCCATCGACCAGCTTGCCAGCTGGGGCCGTTTGTTCCCGGGAAGCCGTGTGGCGTTGCGCGTCAATCCCGGCATCGGCGACGGCCACCACGAAAAGGTGGTGACCGCGGGGTCGCGCACCAAGTTCGGCATCCTTCCCGGCGAGCTGGACCAAGCGCGCCGTATCCTGACAGAATCCGGCATCAAGCTGGCGGGACTGAACCAGCACATCGGATCGGGATTCTTGGAGCCTTCGCGGTATCTGCAGGCGGCAGCGGCCTTGCTGTCCATCGCCGAAGGTTTTCCGGAACTGGAATTCGTCGATTTCGGCGGCGGATTCGGGATCCCCTACCACGAGGATTCCAACCGACTGGACCTCTCCGAGCTCGGACAGAAATTGGACGCACTCCTGTCCGACTGGACCTCGCGCACCGGCAGCTCCATCGAGGTGGGCATCGAGCCCGGGCGGTATTGGTGCGCCGAATGCGGCATCCTTTTGGGCACCGTACATGCCGTGAAGCCTCGCGGCGAAGGCGCCATCGCGGGCACCGACCTGGGCTTCAACGTGCTGCAGCGCCCGGCCATGTACGACAGCTTCCACCAGATCGACCTCGTGGCCGCGCCCGACAGCGAAACACGCGAGACAATTCCCGTCACCTGGGTCGGGAACATCTGCGAAAGCGGCGACATCCTGGGTTCCGAGCGCCTTGGCCCCCTGCCGAGAATCGGCGATGCGGTCCGAGTTCGCGACGCCGGCGCCTACGGATGGGCCATGAGCTCCAGCTACAACGCCCGTCCCCGCGCCGCCGAAGTGCTGGTGGAAACCGATGGCAATTTCCGTCTCATCCGCCACCGCGAAACCTGGGAAGATTTGATGCGCCGAGTGGCGTAAACGAAGATTGCCACACCCCTCCCCGGGGGGGGGCAATTGCGCCTATGGAGTCAGGAGAATGAGGAGCACACCAGACTCGACACCCCTACAACGGTGAATCGGCCTTACTTTTCGAATTCGATCTTTGAAAGCGCCCTTTGCCCCACCGCCTAAGGGATGCATGTCTCCTCCATTGAAGGATCCCCCTCCCATGAAGCTCTTGCGTACCGTTTTGATTCTCGGACTCGTGTTGGGTCTGTCCACTGTTGGATTCGCCCAAAACGTTTGGGGCAACGTTTCGCCGAGGTTGCTGTCTGTCACATGGGCGGGGAACCAATTCGTTGCCGTGGGCGCAGAGGGTGCGATCTTAACGTCTCCGGACGGATTATCCTGGACCACAAGGCCACTACTCAATCCCCAGAACCTCTATGCCATCCACTGGACCGGAAGCAACCTCGTTGCCGTGGGACATGGTGGGGCGATTCTCACTTCGCCGGATGGAATCAACTGGACTCAACCATCCACGCCCACATATCGAACACTCTCGTCGATCACATCGACGGGGAGTCTGCTTGTTGCCGGGGGAGATATGGGAACAATCCTCACCTCTCCCGATGGAGTCGCCTGGACGGCGAGAACAACGGGTACATCCTACAATCTGACAGCCCTTCTCTGGACAGGAAGCAAGATCATAGCCCCCATGGGAGATTCGGTCCTGTCGTCACCGGATGGAATCACTTGGACCAAGGCTCCCTCCGGGGCTCGCATCACCGCGTACAGCATCGCATCGACTGGCAGTCTGTTCGTTGCAGTGGGATATGGTGGCACCATCACGACATCAACCGATGGCACCACTTGGGTGAAGCAAGTATCCGGTACGAGCAGCAACCTCTATTCTGTCATCTGGACGGGAACCCAACACGTCGCCGTGGGAAATACCACGATCCTGACATCGCCTGATGGAATCAAGTGGACAGAGAAACTCAATGGCACGACAACTCCACTCGATGGTATCTCCACCAACGGGAGTCGACTCGTTGCAGTGGGGCCGGGGAATATTTTGACCTCTCTGGATGGAGGAACTTGGGAATCGGTTCTTTCCGGATCTAGAGCCACTCTCTATGCGACCACCTGGACGGGAAATCAATATTTCGCTGTGGGATCTGATGAATCCATTCTTTCCTCCCCGGATGGAAATCTTTGGAAGATCGTTCGAACTGGAGCGATAAACGACCTTCTGTCGATCATTTGGACAGGGAAACAACTTGTTGCCGTGGGAGAGGGCATACTCCTGACATCGCCTGATGGAATCAAGTGGACATCGAAATCCTACGGAAGTTCATCAGGTCTTGCATCGGTCACACTGGCAGGATCTCAATTTGTCGCGGTCGGTTATACCGGAACGATCACAACGTCACCGGATGGGGAAGTATGGACAAAAATTGCCTCGGGGATCCCAAACGACTTGTATGCAGTCACATGGACGGGCAAACGAATTGTTGCGGTCGGGGATCTTGGAGCGATCATCACTTCCACTGATGGAAAAGAGTGGAAGGCCGAATCCTCAGGAACCAAGGTGAGGCTGCAAGGCATTGTCTGGACAGGAAGCCAACTCGTCGCTGTGGGGGCGAAAGGAGTGGTTTTGACTTCGACGGATGGAACTTCCTGGACAGTGGGTACATCCCGGATCGATTCAGACCTGTACGGAATCGCTTGGTCGGGAACACAATTCGTCACCGTTGGATATCATGGGAGCATCTACACCTCTCCCGATGGCGCCCAGTGGACAAGAAATATCTCTGGAACAACTGCAGATATTTATGGAATCAGCTCGGCAGGAACAAAGATGATCGCCGTTGGTGGTACGAATATCCTGGTTTCCAACTCGAAGTCAGAAACTGGCACGGCTCCCCGGATCGCTCACACCCGTGGAGTCGCCGTTCGTCAATCGCCGTCGGCGCTTTGGATCACATTGCCCGCGAATCTGCAAGGAGCATCCTGCCAAGCAGTTCTCATCACAGCAGATGGCCAGCGCGTGCGAGAAATCGCCACAGACGTGTCAAATCAAGCATTCTCGATACCCGTTGGCGGGCTTCCCAGCGGAAGGTACTTGCTTACTGTGTCGGGCTTGAAAGGCTCGGTTTCCAAATCGATCCATCTGGTCCGGTAACAGAATCGAGATCCCACGATTCTATTCGGATGGTCTCGTTGCCCGAACGGGAATCGCACTCTACTTCGGTACCACAAACCCATTTCCGATGATTCGCGTCAGCCTCACCGCCTTGTTCGCAATCGCTTCCGCCTCTTACGCGGAACCTCTTGAGCTTACTTCCGCCCATTACCAGCTATGGACCACCGCGCCGCCGGCCCGCGCCAAGCAGGCGCTCGAGGCCGCCGAAGCCCTGCACTCCAGTTGGACCGCCTGGGCGAGTCCTGTGAAATCCGCGCACGCCCAGCGCCACAAGCTCCGGTTGTTCGCCTCCCGTGACGAAATGCGTCGAGCTCTGCCCGGACTGCATTGGGCCGAAGCCCTCTACCACGACGG
>JBDKGS010000221.1:0-7156 GCA_039798065.1 Fibrobacterota bacterium
ATGTAAGCGGTCGTGGAGGCTGGCGACTTGGGCATGCTTGGAAAATCCAAGGATGACCCGACCTCGGCCACCGCTGTCGGTATCACCTCAGGCGCGCGGCCATTTCTTCGGCATGTTCGCGCAACCGTGCGGCGTGTTCGGGGGCCACCCAAGGGCTTCGCACCAATTCGAGAACTCCCACGAATGTCTGGGCGATGCGATCGATGGAAAGCATCGCCACCTTGTTCGAGATCTTCAGGTGCGCGGCCAATTCCAGGAGATCCAGGCGGCGGATCCGGTTTTTCTTTCCGTTGATCGGCAACGCGGATTCCTCCGGATCGTCGACCAGGATCCGGGTGGGAAGAAGGTCGTACGCTGGCGACAGAATCTGACTTCCTGGTGCCCCCAGCAGCGACCAGTTCTTGAGATGCATGTCGGAGTTGCCGTCCATCAGGCAGAACACCACCACGTCGAAGAATCGCAGCGCGTCCTCTCCTGGAGTGCGGGCGTGGCGTCGCACCAAGGCGCCTGCCTTCTCGGCGCTGGAGCGGTACTTGTCGACCACGCGCTGCCCGGCGACCTGGCACAGGTCCTCCATCGGAATCCTTCGATCCTTTTCCCGATCGAAACGCTTCACCACGTAGGCCATCTCACCGGAAGCCAATCGGATCAATCCGCACGGAGGCACTTCGATGGCCATCATGGCGGCGCGACGCATCGACCAGTGCTCCAGTTCGACCATGCCCGGATATTCCGGTGCCGGCGGTTTGAGGATGTGGGTGCCACCCAGCGCGCCCACCACCGTGAGTCGGGTCCGGCTTCCCTCTCGAAGGGCTCCCACCGACAGTTTGCGCTGCACGCCAGCCATTGACAATTTCTGGTTGGTCGATTCGATCGCCATCCGTTCGATGCCGGCCTGGTCCATCGCGGCCTCGGGCGGAATCGGGGTTCCGTAGAGGTCCATGGAACACTTGGGGTGGACTTCCTCCTCCGACGGCAGCAGGCAGACTTGACAGAATTTGATCACCCCTGCTCCTCCTGCGGAAGGACGCGCACCGCTCCCACGCAATCCGCGCAGACGGCGAACAGAAGCCCCATCCGATCCGACGGTTCGATCTTCCAGTTGCGCGAGGCGATGTCCAGCAACCAGCCTTCCGGAATCAGTCCGTCGAAGAACGGATGGATCCCCACCGTGTCGTACGGTTCGGAGCGCAACGGCAAGGTGACGGAAATCGGCAAGGCATCGGGTTTCGCCAGCCACGTCGCATCGTAGACGAACCGACAGGTTCCGTCGGACAGCTCCGAGACGGTCCCCACCGCCTCCCGGTCCATCCAGACGCGCGCCGACCTCATCGCTCGTCCTCGGGCAGCGCCACGGGACCCAAAGTATGTCCGAAAAATTGGAGCACCTCCAGCACCTTGTCCATGCGCAAGGAGGCTTTGCCGCGTTCGAGCTCCTTGAGGAATCGCGGACCAACACCGCAGCGGGCGGCGAGCTCTTCCTGGGTGAGCCCGGCCTGTTTGCGGCGCTCGCGCACGAAAATGGCCACCGGGCCGATCGTTTCCTTGATTTCCGCGAGTGTACGGCGCATTATGGTACCCCTAAAGGGATTATAACTGCAGGACTCTCGTAATAGTACCTGAAAACGCACTAAAAACAAAATCAAGTCGATATGAGTACCAATCGGGTATCAATCGATCGTTCGGATCACACTTGCCGGCACGCCCGCGAGCACCACGTTGTCGCCGAAGGATTTTGTCACCACCGCGCCGCTGGCCACTACCACGTTGTTGCCCAACGTGACACCGGGGTTGATGGTGGCGTGGCCTCCAATCCAGCAGTCGTCGCCGATGGTCACGGGTGATGCCAATTCCTGTCCCGATGCGCGCAGGGCGCGGTCCAGCGGGTGGTGCGCCGTGTAGATCCCCACTTGGGGTGCGATCAGACAATTTTTGCCGATGCGGACCGGGGCGCAATCCAGGATCACGCAGTCGAAGTTCGCGCAGAAATTGTCGCCCACGTGGATGTTGAAGCCGTAGTCGCACCGGAAGGACGGCTCGACAAAAACCGACGGGCCTGTGCTTCCGAACAATGCTTTGAGCATCGATACGCGTATTTCGTGGTCGTCGGTGGAGGTGCGGTTGTAGGCTTCGGTGGCCAATCGCGCAGCGCGGCGCAGACGTATCAGCTCCGGATCCCAGGGTTGGTAGAGTTCGCCGGACATGCATTTTTCGCGTTCGGTGGACATAAGGCCCAAACATGCAAAAGGTCGTTTGCGACGCCTGGACAAGTCTTTTGCGGACACGCCATGTCGCGATGCCGAGCGTGTGCGGAATCGGGCTGTGGGGAAAGACTGGATGGGCATTGCCGGTCCAAGTGGGATGGTGATGACAGAATATGTCTCGATCCTTACCTGCCGCGGCGCGCCTTGGCCAGCGCTCGGGAAAGGGCTTCGGGGGTCACCCCCAGGTGGCTTGCGATGTCCTGGTTCGGGAAGACCTGCCAGATCTCGGGGCGTTCGCGCAGCAATGCAGCCACCCGCGACGCCAGATCCATTCCCAACGAACGTTCTTCGCGCCTGCGCAGGCGCTCCATTTCTTCTTCGACAAGACGCGATCCCAATCGCAGCAAGGTCTCGTTCTCGCCGCGCATCCGACAGAATTCGACCGCGTCGATGCGTTGGATGCTGCTGTCGCGGACCACCTCGACTTCCAACGAGGCGCGTCCCTCGCGCGTACGCAGATGCAGCGGAGGAAGGAAACAGGGCCCCACCAACAGGTGCGTGTTCCACTGTCGTCCCCGAGGATCGCGCAGATACAGGCGCAGCGCGCCGCCGAGCAACACCATCTCGTGGCGCAGCCTTTCGTCCCGGATCCACAAACGAGATCCCGCGGCATGGCTTTCGGCCTGCAAAGCCGACGCAAGTTCGCGACGCGTGCGCGGATCGAGTCCGACTTCGCGCTCCCAAAGAATCGCGGGCAACGGATCGAAGTCTTGATCCGGATCAAGTACGGGTGCTGCCTTCGAGCGCATCATTCCATGCATGATACTCACCGCAACGATCGCCCTGACGCTTTCCTTCGCCACTTCCCCACCAGCGGTACCCGACACGGTCGTTCTGTTGGTGGATTTCCAGCGCGATTTCGCCACATCCACAGGAGCCTGGCCGGCGGATCCATCCCTGTCGCGCCAAGCCATCGAAAGGGCGACGGAACTTGTCAATGCCGCCCATGCGCGTGGATGGAGCGTGGTGCGGGTCGCCAACGCATTCTCCCCCTGGGATCCGGGCAATCTGTTTCGGCGTCGGGCCGCCATCCGCGGGAGCTCGGGGGCCCAATGGGTGCTTGTGGACGCCGCTCACCAAGGGCCCTTGTTTTCCAAGACCGGTCCCGACGGATTCGCGTCGGGAAGTCTCTCGACCTGGTTCGAGTCCCATCCGGAATCCGTCATCTGGGTAGCGGGATTCTTCACGGAAGGTTGCGTTCTGTCCACCGCCAAATCGGCCATCGGACGCGGGCACAAGGTGCTCTCGTCGCCTTCCCTGGTGGCTTCGGTCGACTCCGCATCGTGGCGCAAGGGTTGGTCGCGATTGCAGAAGGCCGGAGTGGTGGAAGTTCCGGTGCCGTAGCGGAAGACTTTGCTTTCGAAGCCTAGGTCGTGGTGTCCTGGTGCGAGGTGGTCTCCCTCCCCGTCAAACCGATCCGGGCCAAGAAAATTCCTGCTTCACCACACGGCCCCAATACGTGTCGACAATTTCCGTCTCAGACAATTCCCGGCAAGGCAGCGAGGCGAGGGTCTTTCGCCAGAAGGCCTGTGCATCGCAGGCGTTGGCCAGTTGCTTCACCACCCATCTACCGTGCGTAGTATTGAACAGCGCAGTTGCCTGATCTCGCCCTTGGCCACGCCCTCTCCAGCGCGGCACCACGTAGAATTCTGTCACCTCGCGGTGTTCGCCATGATCGATCACGGCGGCAAGACCCGCGGGGAGTCCATCCTGCCACCAGATCCAGCCGGTGGTGCGACCTCCAAGGATCGTGTCGGGCGCCATGGTTCCGTCGGGTGCGGGCTCCTTGCCCGTGAGCCGCGAGAACTCGAATTCGTAAGCATGGACAAGCCGGTCCCAGACCGGCCGTGTCGCGGGATCGACGGCTTTCAGCATTGGGCGGGAAAGGTAGGATGACAAGACCTGACGGGTCCATGGCCCCAGACAGCCGGGCTTGGTAGCTTGCTGCCCATGATTTCACCCAGCCAAATGGTTTCGCTGTTGCGTCGCATCGCCTTCCTCGAAGGCTGGTCGTACCTGCTGCTGCTCTTTGTCGCGATGCCTTTGAAATACGTGTTCGACCAACCGCTTGCGGTGCGTTTGGTGGGAGCGGCACACGGAGGCCTTTTCCTCGCGATGTTCGCCGCGTTGCTGGCGTGTTGGATTTCCCGACGTTGGTCGGTTCCTCGGGTGACCCTTGTGGGAGTGGCATCGCTGGTGCCCTTCGGCACCTTCTGGGCCGATCGGCATTTGGCTCGGTGGCAGCGCGAGGGCTGATTCACCGATTGATCGTCGCTTCCAGTTCGCGAAGCCGCTCCAGGATGGATTCGAACGGCGGCGGTACATCGATGAACATGCCCGCATCGATCATCCGTTCGAAATCGTCCTGCAGGATTGTCCGGGATAATTCGTTCGGAACAAGCCGAAATTTTCCGTCCAGGCAATCGTCGTATCGGGCGTGTCCGGAGTCGTAGAAGATCTTCTTCAGTCTCACCACGGCGACCAGCAATTCGCGCTGTTCCAGTGCTTGTTTTCCGATTTCGAGATCGGCGAGCTTGGCCAAGTCGTACCAATGGCGAGAGAGCCGTTCCGCAGTCGATCGCGCTTCCGCGCGCTGGCATTCGACATGGATCAACGTCGCCTTCTCCCAGAAGGTGCGTGCTGGTGAAAGGACGGTCACTTGCGGGTTCGGGAAATCGAGGTCGGGGAGGTGTGGTGCGATATCGGGTCGAACGACGTGTTCGTCGTTCGGCTCGGTGGTGTTTCTCCCGCCGAATTCGATCAGCACGCTTTCCCGCAGGTATCCGACAGAATCCGACACTACCGGGTAGCGGATGCGCAGTTCGTCGCCGTTTTCGCCACCGATCTCGATCGATCCGGACTCCTCGCCGAATTCCGTGGCGAAGGATTCCCGGAACCAGGGAGCAGCAACATCGCGAACGTGCTCGCGAACCCGGAGCTTCAATTCGTCTCCGAATTTCTTCAGTCGACTTTTCGAAACGCTTGGTGCGAACGGGTCGAAGTCTTCGTTCAAGCCCCGAAAATCGAGAGTGACATCCACGTCTTCGGAAAAGCGGCTGATCGCGCCAAAGACCTTCGAAAGCGACGTCCCTCCTTTGAAGGCCATCGGCAACCTGTCCGGCATGTTGAACAGGGTCTGCAAGACCCAGCAAACCCAGACGTCTTTTTCGAGAACTCCGGGAACTCGCCCAAGCTGTGGACCAAGCGTGCGCAGGATCTGCGAACGTTCCCGCGGCGACAACCCCAGGAACGAATCAGGCATGGGCGGTCCTGGTCGCATCGAAGAAGACGTCGCTCATCCACGAGGGCTTGCGACAGGACTTCAGAGCCTCGAATTCCGTGCCGGAAAGCTTGTGACGGATTTTGTCTATCACCGACGACGTGACGCCTTTCCTTCCCAGGTACCACAAGGCCGCGAGGGCCAAGCCTCCGGGCGTGCCGGCCAAGGCGAGCTTGTTCGCGCAAACGTGCTTCAACTGGATCTCCATCGCGCCGACCCGGACACGTCGAGAGGGGCCCGATGTCGAGTACACCGCCCGCAACGGCACTTGGGTCGATAATCCTAGCTGGCGAGCCGCCTCGGCTCCATGGATCTGCACGATGGATCCGGAGGCCTTCGCTACCGCGTTCACCACTTTGAGTGGCTCCGGTGCGACTTTCCCGACGTATCGGTTGATCTCGGGCTTCACGAAGACACCACGCGCCACGCGCTCGATGGCGCCGGACTTGACCAGACGCGACAAATTTTGGTCGATGGACGCCCGCGTGCCGCAATCCAGGAGTTCCGCCGAGGTGAACGGCTCGCCGGGTTTGGCGTTTTCGATGCGCTGGCGGATCAGCCTAGCTGTGTTGGAAGTCTGTGTTCCCGTGAACATGTCAGATAATCTATCATTATTTCTGACATTTTGCAAGCAGGCCATGGAGCCATGGTTGATGCCGATGGTCCGGTTGCGTGGAGTTCAAGCGGCCATTGGTGGGGCGCCCCGGCCTCGGCGATGCGCCGATGCCGGCCGGGCCCTATGCCGCCGGCGCGACGCGTTGACGGATTTCGGCGGCACGCGGCCTCCTCGCTCCACCGCTTGTCCTGAGGAAGGGCGAAGCCCTGTCTCGAAGGGCGGGCGGTGAATCTCCGGGGTCCGCGCCCATGCGGGTTGCGGTCCCTGGCGCGTGTTTTTGTCCAATCCGACCTAAGACAAATTCTGCGCTAGCTTTTACGCCCATGCCCATCGAATTCTCCCGACTCAAGCTTGGAAACCAGTACGACCGTCCGGCGTTGGCGGCGATGTGGGGCTATGAAGGGTTCCAGGCGATTTCGCGTGGTGTCGTGACGCCCAAGAACCAGAATCTGATCGTCCTTTTCGTGACTCGTTACAAGCAGAAGGCGTTGACACAATATGTCGACTTCATCCAGGATGGCGTTTTGCACTGGGAAGGCGAGGATGGACATGGAAACGACCAGAGGATCGCAACGGCGGAGAGGAACGGGACGGCGATCCATCTGTTCTTCCGCGAATTGCATCACCGGCCTTTCGAATACAAGGGGCTTGTCCGATTGTTGGAATGGGAATTGGACACCCTGCGTCCCAGCCGATTCCGCTTCGCGTTGGAGTCGCCGGATTCCGTCGAGAACGATTTAATCGCACATGAGGACGAGATCGCCTTGGTCCCTAGCACGGAGCGTGTCGATCTGGTCAAGAGCCGGATCGGGCAGGGAGTCTTCCGGCAGCGACTGATTTCAGTCTGGGGAGGCTGCTCTGTCACAGGAGTGGCCTGTCCCCTTCCTGACGGACACATCTATCAGGTAGGTTTGAGACATGGAAGATAAGGCAAAATCTGTTCGGCGGACGTACGATCCTGGGTTCAAAGAACGCGCCGTTTCGATGGCCTCTGAG
>JBDKGS010000222.1:0-7143 GCA_039798065.1 Fibrobacterota bacterium
ACGCCGCAGTACTCTGGGACAAAGCATCGGGCATCCTGCAACGGATGCTCAACGCCGAAGTCTATCAACGACACATCGCACCTTTGCGCTGCCTGGAGTTTTCCCAGACGTCGATGATTTTGGAAGCGCCTTCCGATTTCCCGATGGAATCGTTCCGCAAGAGCTTTCAGGGCCTACTGGAAATGGCCGCCGAACAGACGATCGGAGCGGCGCCGCGTGTGACGTTCCAGCAGTCTCGGCCCCAAGCCAGCATGGCTTCCGAGCCTCGCTCGGGATCGGGCGACATCCCGCCGGTGCTCATGAACCCGCGTTTCACCTTCGACACGTTCGTGGTGGGTGGCAACTCGCAGTTCGCGCATTCGGCCGCCAAAGCCGTTGCCGACGCGCCGGGTCGCACGCGCTTCAATCCGCTCATGATCTACGGCGGCTCGGGACTGGGCAAGACCCATTTGCTGCAAGCCATTGGACACCAGATCCAAAGCCGCTTTCCTGAAATCCGCGTGCGCTACGTGCCCACCGACGACTTCAAGAACCAATACATCTACCACGTGCAGAAGAACCTGGTGAACGACTTCTCCAGCTTCTACCGCAACCAGGTCGACGTGCTTCTCATGGACGATATCCAATTCTTGGTGGGCCGCGACGCGCTTCAACAGGAATTCTTCCATCTGTTCAATGCCTTCCACCAGAGCAACCGCCAGATCGTGTTGACTTCGGATTGCCCTCCCGGCGAACTGCAAGGCCTGGAAGAACGCTTGGTGAGCCGCTTCCAATGGGGCCTGTCGGTGGATATCCAACCGCCCGACCGCGACACGCGCGAAGCCATCTTGCGCAACAAGGCCCAGGAAGAAAGTTTGGATCTCTCCGAAGAGATCATTTCGTACATCGCAGAAAATGTCGATACCAATATCCGTCATCTGGAAGGCATCATCCGGCGGCTGATTCTGGAAGCCAGCATCCAAGGCGGCGACGTCACGCTGCGCATCGCGCAGGACGTGGTCGACGCCCAAGTACCGCGCGGTTCCATGCGTCGTTTCAGTCCGCAGGAAATCGCACAGGTGGTGGCCGAATACTACCGCGTTGACCCGTCCAGCATGTTCGCCGAGAGCCGCGGGACCAAAGAGGTTTCGCACGCGCGCCAGGTGGCCATGTACCTGGTGAAGCAGCTCACGCAATTGCCTTACAAGAGCATTGGCGGACATTTCGGCGACCGCGACCACTCCACCGTCATCCACGCCTGCGACAAGGTCGGCAAGGAGATGAAGGAATTGGTGAGCCTGCGCAACGACATCGAGCATCTGCTCAAAGTTCTGCGCTAAGGCAACCATGGACGAGCTCTTCGAGAGCCTCTCCCAGAAGCTCCAGCCCCGCCTCGACGAGATTTCCAACCGATTGGGAATGCTCGAAGAAGCGCTGGCCAAAGGGGGACTGATCGGGGAATACCGGGAGCTCTTGCGCTCGGACATGCGCTCGATCATGAAGCTGCTGGGCCATGGAGGCAATCGGGTGGACGACCGGGAATTGTCGGCCTACACCATGGCCGAATGGACCCTGACGCGCAACCTGAGCCTACCTTCCAAGCTCGAGAATCTCTGTCTGCGCGGCGACTGGGTGGCCGACCAATTTTTGTCCGAAGAGCTGGTGCGCCAGCGGGCCCTGCTGCGCGATGCCGGCAACGGAAAGCGTCTGGAGGTTCCGGCCTTCCTGGACGGGATCGAAGGCGATGCGCGCTTGTCGCAATGGGCCGCCGAGCTCGCCAAGGGCATGTATTCGGTATTCACCTGGATCGTGCGGATGGACGGAGCCATCCAGCCCGACGAGGCCGCCGGATTCAAGACCTTCTGGGAGCAGTACCGCCCGCTGCAGGAAAAAGCCGCAGCCCCGATCGGATCCGAAGCCTCGCGCCCTGGATCGCTTCCGCCCCGACCCGCCTCGACAGCCCCCGACAAGCCTCTGCCAAAATTTGTTCCACAAGCCTGGGGAATGAAGAACTCCCCCGTATCGACTTCGACGCCGACTCGCGAGGCCGACGCGCCCCAAGCCGCACCCGCGGCACCGGAATTCGTCCTGCCAAAATCCGTCACACCGTCCACTCCACCCGATGTCGATCTGGCCGATGCGCTCGCCGAATTGGAAGAGCTGACCGGACTCGATACGGTGAAGGCGGAAGTGAAGAGCTTGGCGAACCTGCTGCGCATCCAGGCCATGCGCCGCGCACGCGGCATGGCGGCGGTGCCCGTGAGCCTCCACACGGTGTTCACCGGAAACGCCGGCACCGGCAAGACCTCTGTGGCGCGTTTGTACGCCCGCATTCTGCGCGGCCTGGGGATCCTTTCCAAAGGCCACCTGGTCGAGACCGACCGCGCTGGACTGGTGGCCGGGTACATGGGCCAGACGGCCGAGAAGGTCGACGCCGTGGTACAAAGCGCGTTGGACGGTGTCTTGTTCATCGACGAGGCGTATTCGTTGGCGGGCGAAGACAGTTCGGACTACGGCCACGAAGCCATCTCGGCATTGCTTGCGCGCATCGAAAACCATCGCGACCGACTGGTGGTGGTTGCCGCGGGTTACGGCGACGAAATGGACACCTTCCTGGACGCCAACCCCGGCCTGCGCTCGCGCTTTCCGCGCAAGTGGCACTTCCCCGACTACACCGGACAAGAAATGACGGAGATCTTCGGCCGGTTGTGCGCCAAGAACGGCCTGCATCTGGAACCCGAAGCCCGCGACGCCGTGGTGAAGCTTTCCGCCGCCGCCCTCGCGAAGGACGATCCCCAACTGGGCAACGCCCGCTACGTGCGCAACCTCTTCGAGACCTGCATCGCCCGCCAAGCCGACCGATTGGCGCACATGGCCAACCTGACCGACCAGGATCTGTCGACTCTCACCCCCGCCGATCTGCCCAAAGACTGAGAGGGTGAGAAAAAACCGGCATTTGAAATGCCGTTCGTCCTGAGGAGCACCGGAGGTGCGTCTCGAAGGGCGGCGGAAAGACAAAAAATGCCGAAAACGTGGAGATTTGATAAAATCCCCAACGATTTGATGGACACCGCCCTTCGAGACGCCTCCTTGCAGTCGGCTCCTCAGGACGAACGGTGATAGAAGTACGTTGCGAAGTTTTTTCTTAGGCTCTGAGCTAAGCCGCCAACGGCCTTCTCCGCGCCGATGGAAGTCCTTGCAACAATCCGGTGGCCGACAAATCCTCGTCAAGATCCGGCCAATGGATTCCGTACCCACCGGCGGAAAGTTCCCAGTGCGCCCGATGATCCACCGATCCATGCAGGAGCGCGGGGTACCACGCAAGTGGAACCGACAACGTGCGGCCATCCACGAAGTCCACGATCAACCGATCCTCGTCGAACCGCACATCCACGATCCGATCTCCGGCCTTAGGCTGCGAAGAATTCATCCCTGATAATCTATTCGCTTTCATGTGGAACCGAAGCGACGATCTGATGTAGATGCCGCGCATACCCCTTTTTCCGTTTTTTGCATCACCTGCACAAACCTCGACTTCGCGCTCGAAAACACCCACCACAACGCATCTTCCGCAACGACAACGACTTAGCCGCCACAACCACAACCGACCCGCTTTGACAAGAAACGACATCCGCCAATTTCCGTCACAATGCCTCCGCGAACCCTATAAATCCTCGCTAGATTTCCCATTCAATGACATCACCCGTCGCCATAGTTGCCGCCAAATCCCCCATCGAAAAGGCCACGGCAAACCGCCCCCTAGCGACGCAACAAGCAGCCCTCCAACGCTGGCTCGAATCGAGCGCCAAGGCCCCATCGGCACCTGCCCGTTTCACCCCTCCAGCCCACCCCCACGCAACAAAAAACGTCGCCAATCTTCCGGCCAACGAAAAAGTCGCCACCCTGCGAGACGCCTTAGCAGCCAACGGCCTGGCCATCGCCCCCGGCATCCACCACCTGCCCGCCCTGCACAAAGTCGTCCGCCTCGAAGACTTGCTCCGCCACAACACTTGACAAATCCTGCCGCACCAAAAAGTTGCCACCCGTGGGCTAGAACAACTCTGATACTCCCAAAGCAACTAGCCCACATCCGACGGGGATTGAAATCGTCGCAACGAACCCCAATCCGATCGGATTGACATTGTTCCTCTGTGCTTGAGCATTCATTTCCGAATGATGCCTCCAGTAATAGATACCGAAATAGGCAAGCATGGTTCCAGTGGCCGCAAACGCGAGCGGTTCAACCAACTTTCCAATCGAACCGCCTTCTTTATCGCGCTTCTCATTCAATAATTGAACACTCGGTAGCACCTCAACCTTCACAGTATCACCTCGGTTTTGCGCTTTTGGCCACCCAGTAGGCATTGACGCATCAGCCTCAATTGCCACATCATCTGCGCACACCAATGCCGAGGCCAAGTAAACCCCGAGGACACTCCGTTGAAAAATCATTGAATTACTTTCGCTGTTTGTTAAATCCGAAACCCGAATCCAACTCCTCCAACAAGATTCCAGCCACTCCATGCATCTGAGCCTTTCATTGGAGTCGCTCCGCCGATATCAAGATCCAAACTCCATCGTGGGGATAATGCCCAACTTTTCCCAATTGTTACCGCAGCCAACCCAAGGCCCACACCTTCATCGAATTGTTGGACAGCACTACCTAAAAATCCGAATTTGTCTTCAATACCTCCAGCCTTAGCATCACCTCTATAAAAATACGCTAACGTAAGCGTACCCGATGCAAAGAGGCCACTCTCGCCTATTCTTTGAAGAATCGATACCCCAGGATTCAACACAATATCGCCCGAGCTGTTGAATCCAAGCCGTTTTACGCCTAAATTTATTTCACGGCTTTCCAGAACTAGACTGGCGCCCAGCACTGAGCCATTAACAGTAAATCCACCCGTCAATTTGGATTCTGGAGCAGCAAGACTTTGCGCAACTACAGCTCCTACTGCAAGAATCGTCATTCTCATTTTCATTCGATGCACCTTTATTATTGAAGGTAAAAATACCTTCTTGTTTCGTTTCTGCCAATATAAGGGAGCAGTCTTAAATTCCGAGTAGTGTAGGCTACCAGAAATGATTCACGCCACTTAATACAATCCCGAAAAACAGAGACGTACCCTGCTTTTGCAGAAAGGCAACGCCACCCCATTTTCGGCCCATAGACAGCAACTTCCTCTTTGTTTTTTGAGCCATTGATAATTGCCAAATTAGAGCCGTTCAGAAGAACTTCAATATCAGAGTAGTGAAATGGGGCACGGTATGCCGTATCCGGCTTTTTCGGCTCAACTACTTTCTGCACGTAATGACCACTTATCTCGTGAACGAAAGTGCCTTCAATTTGATCGAATGCTTGAATCGTTGTCGAAACGTTTTTTGGAATTGATCTCGGAAATGAGGAAAACACCACGTGCCGCGCAACCCAACCCTCATAGATTGTGTCATTATATTCGCGTGAGAATCCTTGCGCAGCAACCCCTACAATCGTTTGACGCTCAATCACACCGTCATCCGCCCAAGAAAGCAGAATCAATGAATCATTAGTTCCTTGCCCCCTCAGATACTCAAACTTAGATAACCTAGCTCCCGTTTTGGCGTACGATAGATTTCCACTTGCGTTCGACTTTTCACTTGAAGAATCGTATAGTCGATAAGCTTCAAACCTGTGAAGACTGGAATCTAATGACGGAATGGAGTCGATAAGACTATAGGATTTCAATCCGTTAGAACATTCTTCATTTACTCCCAATACAAAAATAGGCGGCCATTTGTAAAGACCCCATCCGGAGCAGAGAATAAAAAGAAGAGCGGCAAGGCCGCCCTTCAGAGAATAACGAGGCAGTGCGAATTTTACCATGTCACAAAATTTAGTGAATTCCAGCCTGTTGTGACAATTTCATAATTTGTTCCAACAAGCCCGGAACCCGAAGTCGCACGGAACTTCATGTTTCCATGATCAACGGAATGGAGTGAAATCACCCCTTTTGCAACTGTTGCAGAGGCAGGCATCGCCCCAATGCTAACATAGGCACCGGTGCCGCCATGGTTCATGTAGAAATTCCAAAGTCCTTCATACACATTACTGAGAAATGTCGACGTAAAGTCAACCGCAGTTTCCCCCCAATGACCACTCGTTTTGTTAGCTGCTGCAGACAGTTGATCATTTACATATCGCGGCGTTGGGACATCAATATGATTGTAGCTAAGTCCGGTAAATTGGCTGCTTGTATTAGTATTATACGACGCTCCAATCGTAAGGCCAGCTGCCCAATCCCGTTTGCTGACCGAGTAATCGCCGTTATAAAAGTCCGACGTGCTTCGCTCCAGCACCATGTACGTCTTATAGCCTTCGATAGCGATCCGATCGAAGAGATAGATTCTCACCCCAATATGATCTGCATCCAAATCATACCAAGCGCTGGTGAAATATTTCCTGCGATACTTTTTAAAATACGTTTCACCGCCAGTCGACTTATAAACGCCGACATCCCAGTCAGCCCAGGACGATCCAATCATTTTATAGGGGTATTGGCGATCTTCCGCAGAGCTAGACAGATTCCAATCCATCACAACTGCAGCTGATCTTGCAGCTACGTCAGCCTTTTCGCCGATATATTTGCACCTTGCCTTTAAAATATCAAGATCCAACAATAGCGAATCACCGACATATACTGAGCCATACTCATTGTAAGTTGCCAACAAAAGCTCATCGCAAATGTAATCTAACGGCCGCGCTAATGCCTTTGCGTAAGCTCGATCTTTAAGCTTTTCCGACAGTTTTTGAACAGCCGCATTCAGCTGCTCTCTTGTAAGTGTTGACTTCTTCGATGCAATACGCGCGGCTACGTTGCTGCTGTCCTTACCCTCGAATGAGAAACTGTTCTCGTGATATTTTCCTGCATCGACATCTTGTTGCGATACAATTGCATTTGAACTCTCATTGCAACCTGAAAGCGTAATTGCAACGCCAGCGGCCGAAGCTACTAGCAGACCTCTAAACGACAGATGGCGGGGGGGGGGGGGGGATATGCACGTTTTTCACCTTGGTGTTGTTGTGGGATGATGTGTGCTCGAGCGGAGAAACTCTAGCGGGAACAAAATAGAACCAAGGCCAGGCTTGGACAAGTCAATTTTTGACTGAACAGTTTCTGTCGT
>JBDKGS010000223.1:0-7140 GCA_039798065.1 Fibrobacterota bacterium
CGTCGGGGATGGCGCCGAACGGCGGATCGGCGAAGACCACGTGGAAGACCGGCTTGCGTTTGAATTTGGCGGCATCGGCGGGGACGATTTCAAGATCGCCCTCCAAGCCCAGCTCCTGCGAGCTTTTGCGCATGCATTCCAGCGCGATCTTGTTGTTCTCGATCGCGGTGGCGCGAGGAGCGCCGCGCGAGATCGCTTCGACCGCGACAGAACCTGTCCCAGCGTACAGATCGCAGAAGGCGCCGATCTGGATCTCCTGTCCAAGGATGGAGAACAAAGCCTCGCGAACGATTCCAGGTGTGGGGCGGGTCGGCTCCAAGCCGGGAGGCGCAAGGACCTTGCGGCCGCGAAGGCGGCCACCCGAAATACGAATGCCAGGTTTCAAGCTGCGGACGTCACTTTCCGTACGAGATGGCGTCGGCTTCCAGGCGAAGCTTTCCGTCGGGACCCGAGGTCAGCTTGAGCGAGGTGAATCCGACCGGAGATTTCACCGCCTGCAAAGCGCTGATCCACTTGGTCACCGCATCCCAGCTTCCGTTTCCGCTTAGTTTCCACTGGGCGCGACGCATCCCAGCCAATGCCTGAGTCTTGGGGGCGGCCGGCTTTGTCAAATCGAGCCCCTGGGAGGCAGAGAGGTCTCGGACCTGGTTGATGGTCTGCTGGAAGTCTTCGGAGGCTGCTTCCGCATCGCCAAAGGAGGTGCTGTAGGGTAGGCGAGCGACCAAGGCGAACTGCCCGTTGGGTTTGCGCACCAACGAGGTGTCGACAAGGCTCTGGGCCAACAAGCCTTGCACAAAGGACTGGATCACTCCAGAATCCTTTGCCGAGCCTTGAATGGAGAGAACACCGGGAGAAAGGATCCGGATGCTGTGGAAGCGCAGGTTGGGTTGGGCCACTTGGCGAACCACCGACAGGATTCGTTCGAACGCGAACCTTTGGTAGGCCAGACGCGACAAGGCAGACAGATCCTCGAAGCGCGAAGGCGCAGGAGCGTTTGCTTTGGATTTCGATTCACCCAGGACCAGATCGACGACTCCTCCTGCCAAGGCTGGCGCGACGACGGAAGGCTGGACGGAAACCGTCTGGGGCGGTGCTGGCGCAGGCTTGGGTGCCTCCACCGGTTCGACCTTTTTGGGTTCTGGTTTTGGTTCCGGCTTCTTGGGTTCCGGTTTGGGAGGCGGAGGAGGTTCGACTTTCGCGACCTTGGTCTCGACCGGCTTGGCCGTGTCGGCTTTGACAGAATCTGTCTTGGCCACGGGCGCTGGTGCAGGCTTTGGAGCCTCCTGAGCGACCGGCTTCTCGGCAACGGACTTGGGAGCCGATGCGGATTCGGGGACCAGCGATTCGTCGACCGGCGAGCGGTTCATGAACTGGAGTCCACCTGCGACCAATCCACCCAACACGACCACCGCAGCGATCGCAAAGCCGATTTTTTTGCCCTTGCCTGTCGACAGGACCTGCATGGAGGTGGTGGTGAGATCTCCCAAAAATCCAGTATCGGTGGAGTTGCGGGAAGCTTTGGACGAGCCAAAGCTGTTTTGCATCAGATTCAGCCGGATCACAGGCGATCTCCTTGGGAGAGCGAAAGGGCCAAGCCCAGTGCCGTGGCGCAGCGAGGCGAGATGTCGGATAGCTGCTCGGCCATCGATTCGGCCGAAGGGAACGGAATTGCCGCGAAGGCATCGAGCAGGCGAACGTCGGCGCTGATCCCGTTGCCGAGTCTACCGCTGAAACCCGGGGTGCCGGAGAGTTCGCCGCAAAGGAATACACCCGAGAGATTCGCGGGGGAGCCCTTGGAAAGTCCAAAACCCGTTAGCAAGGCCTTCGAGCCTTCCAGCGAAAGTTCGTCGCCGGGGTTTGTGCCTTGAGCCAGCACCACACCGTGACCCAGGAATTTGCGATCCTGGGTCCAATAAATTTGGAGTGACCGGGTGTCGGCGAGCACGATGGCGACCAAGCGGTCGGTCCAGGACGGATAATTGACTTCGAATGCATTGGCTGCGGCCACGATATCGATGCTGACTTCGGCAAGGGGCAGAGAGGCGGCATCCAAGATTCCACGGAGTCCGTTCACGGCAGTCTTGGGGGTCGCGGCCAACAGCTGGGCAGGTTCGTTGTGAGGACCGGTACCTTGGGATAGACTGTTCATCCAGAGTTCATCTTCGCTCTTGCCCAACCAAGTTCGGGCTTCGAAACGAATCGAGTCTTCGAGTGGAAGGCCTTCTTCGACTTCCACCAGGCGAAGAAGCGACTTGGTGCCGGAAACACTTGCAGCCACAGCCTTCACGCCTTTGTCGAGCTTGAGCTCGGACAACCAACTGCGAATCCCTTCGCCCATCTCCAGGTTGCCTTGGCGCCACGACGATTCGATGCGGGTGCGGCCCACGATCTCGATCTGGTTCTTCTGCGCGTTCAGCGCCACCAGAGTGCAGTTCTCTGCTCCCAGGTCCAATCCAACGACATATTGAGTTTTCTTGGCCATCAGGTACGTCCGGTCAGAAGATGAGGTGGGGTCGAAGCTTCTCGAGTTTGGCGGGACCGATGCCCTTGACTCGATCGAGATCGTTGGCGCTTTTGAACGGTTGAACCGTGCGCGCCTCGACAATGCGCTGGGATAGGGCTGGACCTACTCCGGGCAATCTTTGCAATTCAGCTAGACTTGCGGTATTGGGGTTCAGGGACCCTGAAAGTTTGGATTTCTTGCTGCTGGGATTGGTGGAGCGATTTTCGCCACGTGGTTCGGATGTGTCGGCGGAGTCCAAGGATGGCTTTTGCCACGTCAAAACCTGCCCATGAACCTGAAGAGGGGGCAATTCCAACCGAGCTTGAGCACTCCTCCAGCCGGTACCGGCAAAAAAGAGGATTGCACAGAGCCCGAGAAGTCGCATTTCCCCTCGGCTGAACACGGTCAGGCGGAGTTCCGCATGTCGTCGTAATTCTAGAACTTTTCTGGACTTACGCAACAATCTTGTTGGAATGAGCCAAGGATGCCGCCACCAATCCCCTAAACAGCGGGCTGGGATTCAGCAGGCTCGAAGTCAGTTCGGGATGGTACTGGCAGCCCATGAAATACGGATGGTTATCCAACTCGATGACCTGCATGATGGGGGTGCCTGGGGCCTTGCCCGTGAAATGCAAGCCCGATGCCTCCAAACGATCGACGTATTCGGGGTTGACCTCGTAGCGATGGCGGAAGCGCTCGCGGATGCGGGTGCTGTTGCCGTAGATCACGCTGGCTTTGCTGCCCTTACGGATTTCCACGTCGTGTCCGCCAAGGCGCATGGTGCCGCCCTTGCGAGTCACTTGTTTCTGGCCAGGCAGGTAGCAGATCACTTTGTGGGGCACCGTGTTTTCGGGGCTTTCGACCTCTTCGGAGTTGGCGCCTTCCAACCCGCACACGTTGCGGGCGTACTCGACCACGGCCAATTGCATGCCGTAGCAGATCCCCAGGAACGGGAGATTGTTTTCGCGTGCATACTGGATGAGCTTGATCTTGCCTTCGATGCCACGTGAACCGAATCCGCCTGGAATGATCAGGCCATCCACGCCCTTGAGAGCCGTGGCCGGATCCTGGTTGCCCTTTTCGATTTCGGAAGTCTCGATCCAGCGCAGCTGGACCTTGGCGCCTAAGTGGGCACCCGAGTGTTCGAGTGATTCCACCAAGCTCGCGTAGCTGTCTTCCAGCGCCGTGTACTTGCCGCCGATGGCGATTTCCACCACCCGGTCGGGATTGGTGTTGTTCTTCTTGACTGCCGCCACCCACTGCGACCATTCACCCAGCGCCGGAGGGGAGTAGATGCCCAACTTCTTGTGGATGATGGCCGAGAGGCCTTCTTTCTCGTACACCAGCGGGATCTCGTAGACCGATTCCACGTCGGGTCCGGAAATGACGCATTCCTTCTGGAGGTTGCCGAAGAGGGCGATCTTTTCCTTGATGTGGTCGTCCAGGTATTCCTGGCAACGACCGATCACGACGTCGGGATAGATGCCGAATTCGTTCAAAAGCTTGACGCCCTGCTGGCTGGGCTTGGACTTCTGCTCACGCACGCCGGTGGGAACCGGAACGTAGGTGAGGTGCACGAACAACATGTTCTCTGGGCCAACTTCGTGGCGCATCTGGCGCACGGCCTCGATGTAGAACAGGTTTTCCAGGTCGCCCACGGTGCCGCCGACTTCGACCATCATGATGTCGGCTTTTTCGTCGCGGGCGATGCCGTAGATGCGCTCCTTGATCACGTTGGTGGCGTGCGGAATGAATTGGACGGTCTTGCCCAGGAAGTCGCCGCGGCGTTCCTTCTCCAAGATCTCCTGGAAGACCTTGCCCATGGTCAGGTTCCAGCCGAACTTGCCTTGTACGCCAAGGAAGCGTTCGTAGTGGCCGAAGTCCATATCGACTTCGCCGCCGTCATCCAGCACGAAAACTTCGCCGTGCTCGATGGGGTTCATGGTGCCTGGGTCGGTGTTCAGATAACCGTCGAGTTTGACAGGCACGATCTTCATGCGCGAGCACAGCAGACGCCCGATCGATGCCGCTGCCACCCCTTTGCCCAGACCCGAGAGAACACCGCCTGTGACCACGATGTACTTGGTGTTTGTCTTGTTGACGCCGGACATTAGGTGACTCCTTCCAACATTTGCAAAACTGTGGAAATATGCCTCCATCTGGCGTTCGCGGCACCGGGGCAAATGTCCTTTTCGTACCGGAACCCATTTTGCACCGTCTGGATCCGGGCTGGAATCGCTCCAAACACGAAGCCGCCGAATCGTTTTGGTGCGAATCGCTTGTGATTGGAAAACATTGTTGCCAAATCCGGATTCTTGGTGAGGTCGCCGGTGGCGTCGAAAAGTGGACTCCGCGCGATCTTATGTTTTCGCAGCCCTATACGTCGAAAACCCGCCAAGGAGTCAGAAATTGTCGAACCGCGCATTGCACCAGGCCACGTGTCGTCGAATTCTGGCCGTGTTGCTGGCTCTGGTCGTTCGGTCGGGATTCGCCCAGTCGCAGTGGGAGTGGCGCAATCCGCTTCCGCAGTCGAGCTACATGAACGGTGTCGCGTATTGCCCGGAGACCGGACGATTCCTGGCTGTGGGGGAGTTCGGCACGCTCCTGGTCTCGCAGGATGGCGAGGCTTGGGAACCGCAGGGCACGATTGCGAGAGACCTTTTGCTTCAAGGCATCACGTGCGGAGGTGGACGCTATGTCGTCGTCGGTGACGGTGGTCTGGTCCTGACTTCCACCTATGGGGGCGAATGGATCCGCCGCTCTTCCCCGACACTTTCTGGGCTTGGATCCGTCGCCTACGGCAACGGACGTTTCGTCGCGACGGAAATCGGATCCGGCATCTTCACATCGACCGATGGAGTGGCCTGGCAAAAGCATTCCTCCGGAACCTATGGTCTCCTCCGATCCGTCGTCTACGTTCCGGCGAGGGGATGCTTCGTGGCGGTCGGTGACAACGGTGTGGTGCTGACCTCGACGGATGGCGACTCCTGGTACTCGCAGAAAGCTGTATCGTCCCAAACCCTTTTTTCGGTCGCATACGGGAATGGACAATTTGTGGCAGTGGGAAGGAGCGGAGTCATCCAGGGCTCGTCGGAAGGAACAATCTGGGAGGTCCGGACCTCCGGAACCAATGATTTCCTGAACGGGGTGGCTTACGGTGGTGGACAATTCGTGGCGGTCGGAATGAACGGCGCGGTGTTGATCTCGACAGACGGCGTGAAATGGACCCGGGCCCAGCTGGGCCTTAAGCCCGACCTCAATGCCATCGCCTTTGGAGCAGACCGATTCGTCACCATGGGGCACTACGGCGCCTTGGTGACCAACAGATTGAGCCCGGCGGCATCGACATCGCCAACGCGCCGCAACCTGCGTTCGGTCGTGGCATCCCAAGGACAATTCCTGGCAGTCGGTGACAGCGGGACCATCGTCGGTTCGAGAGATGGATCCGTCTGGCAATTGCGCACATCGGGGACTACCGAGGGACTCTTGTCGATTTCCGTTGGAAGAAGCGTTGTCGTGGCCGTGGGAAGACGAGGAGCAATCGCGACCTCCGTGGATGGCGACGCATGGACGAAGTTGGAGTCGGGAACCGGGAGGGACCTGAGATCCGTGGCGGCCGCTGAGAATTTCGTCGCGGTGGGCGACAGCGGAATGGTGTTGGTATCATCGGACGGCGCAACCTGGAACCCCCAGGCTTCCGGTACACTCCTCACCCTGAACGCGGTTGCCCACGGGATCGGGCTGTACATGGCGGTGGGTGACAGTGGAGTGGTGTTGAGGTCCAAGGACGGAACAGGATGGACAAAAAATGTCATCGATTCCAGCCGATGTCTTCGCTCGGTGGCCTACGGCAACGGAACCTGGGTGGCGATCGCCGACAGCGGGTTTGTTCTGGTTTCGACGGACGATTCGTCCTGGAGGAGGCATGTCTCCGGCGCAGCCGGAGAGCTCGAGTCGATCCAGTTCACGGGAGGTCAATTCTTGTCGAACGCCTCCGGTGGCGAGATGCTGGCATCCACCGACGGAACGAACTGGCGCAGGATCGATCGGGGCTTTTCAACTGGGGTCTTCCATGGTAGCGCTTCCCGCGACGGACGCACGGTGTTCGTCGGTGACGCGGGCGCCATCCTGCTCGCCGATTGGAGCGGCAGATGGCGGGAGCACACGGTGGTGGACGAGATCCTCTATGGTGTCGCGTACGGCGAGGGTCAATACGTCGCGGTGGGAACCGCGGGAAGCATCGTGTCGTCGGCGAATGCGATCGATTGGACCAAGCGCGTTTCGGGGATCGAGAACGAAGCCTCGGGTACGAACCCTCTCATGTCCGTCGCGCATGGTCCGGGTCGGTTCGTGGCTGTCGGCTTCAACGGGTACGTCGTGACTTCGCCCGATGGAATCTCGTGGACCAGGCAGATCACCGGGCATCGCTTGACGTTCGACGACGTCGTCTACGCCGATGGCCGTTTTGTGGCGGTGGGATCGAACGATACGATCGGGACGACTTCCGACGGGGCGACCTGGTCGAAACATCCCGTCCCGGTCTCCGGACTGGATCTGGTCAGCGTAGCCCACGGTGCCGGCGTATACGTGGCGGTGGGGCGCGTCGGAAACAAGAACGGTCATATCCTGTCATCGAC
>JBDKGS010000224.1:0-7120 GCA_039798065.1 Fibrobacterota bacterium
GTGGCCTTTTCCTCGCCTGCACCAAAGACTTTCACGCCTCCCATGCGATCGGGAAGACCACTTCCTGTCATCCGCACCGCGCGCGCCAACTCCTCCAAAGTCGCCTTGGCGGTCAATTCCATGGAGACCTTCCCCGAGGCGATGGCCCAGTCCTGGTTCGACGACGACAATGCGTACATGATGCCGGATCCGACGACCATGAACACCGCCGCCGCCACCAAAAGCTCGATCAACGTGACGCCGCGCCGCATGCGGGGTCAGGGAACCAGCACGTAGGTGGTGACCGCGACGGAATCCCGCTGCGACCGTCGATGCGCCAGGATCGAAACCCTCGCGAGCCGCTGCACGGGATACCCCGGACAATCGCCCTCGGTCGGCGTGGCTCCTTTCACCGTGAGGTCGATGGCGTACTGGCCCGTGGAATCCCGCCAGGAACTGTCAATCGTCCTCAATCGAGCCAGATCCGTGCGCAGCCGAAGGTTCTCGATGGTCTTCTCGATGGCGATGCCTTCCTGGTCCCAGTCGGTGGAACGACCTGACAATTTCCGGGAAATGCTGGAAGATTGGGCATACAAAGTGACGATCACGCCAAGAATCACCAGCGCCACAAGGACTTCGAGCATGGTCAATCCGAAACGTGCCCTCATTTCATCGACCTAGCGCCAACAAACCGGTGGTAGGAAACAAGGAAAGACGGAAAGTGTCCTTTGGAAATCCTCTCACGGTGAGTTTCGCCGACAAGGTCGCCCACGAGGTGCCGTCGGGACGGAAGACCACCGAATACGATCCGCTCTGCCCCACGCTGGCGACCGAAGCCGCCTGACCGCACATTCGCGGTGATGGTTGCGGGGATATCGATGAAGCGACTTCTTCGAATTTCAGTTCGGGTGGGAATTTGGTCCAGCCTTGCAGGATTTTCTCCTTCGCATCGTACAAGCCGTTCGGCGCACCCGCGACGTCGTTCGAATCCACGAATCGGAGATATCTCGAATTGTCCGCATCGATGAAAATTCCACTGCAATGCCGACGTGTTTTTGCATCCGATTTCGCGAGCATGACAGCGTTGCGGAATTCGTCGACGGATCCTCCCGCCCGCAATTTCCATGTGATGCGCTTCCATCCTGGAACGGCCATCGAAGCGAAGGCGCCGATCACGACCAGGACCACGATCATCTCCATCAATGTGAAACCGGAAAAGGAGTGAACTCCTGTCCGGTTGCGGTAGGGTGACATATTGGAGGCAAATGTCCACCCGGACAGCCTGGAAAGTTCAAAGGTTTTCAGGAAAGCTTTTGAAAAATTTGCAAAAGGGCGATTCCAATCCACCCTTGCCGAGATTGACAGATACTGGCAGTACCGATCCTGCTCTTGGTCCGTCCAACATGACAATTTCCGACATTCCAGACCACTGGTGCCGACAACAAAAAGGAGGTCCCCGAAGGGACCTCCTCTCCCCCCGTATCCGAAGTCGGTGTCAGGACGAATTGGATTTCGTGACTTCGGTCGGGCTTTGGCGGTCAGGAATTTTCGGGCGCGCCTCCCAGGAAAACCATTTTTTCGTCCACGACAGGAATTGGCGTTTTCAGTCTCTCGAATCCGGTAGTCGCAGCTGGGACGCCGGTCCGCACGGTCGCCACCATCGGCGAATCCGACGTCGCGGACGGATTCGAAGATCCCAAGCCATTCCACTTCGAGCGCAGCGGGACCACCTCAGCGCACCTTCGCGATCGTGGTGGTTGCGGGCCGATCCCGATGGGCCGTGACGGGAATTGTCGATCGCGACGCGGCCATCGCATCGCGGAAAATCGATTCCAATCCGGCAACTGGTATTTCGGGTCGCTTGGGTTTCGCGGGTGTCAGAATTTTTCCCATGATTCCTCCACTCAGCGGATTCCGTGGCCTGAGTATGGACGAATCTAGGGTCGAACGCATCTATTCTCGCAACCGAATCGTAAGGACACGTTTGTAGAAACACCAATGCATGCGCGAACGAAGGCACCATTCCCGAGTCGATTCGAAGACGCAACAAACCACCCCGCAGCATACGCCGGGAGGGGGACAGCCCCGGATACAATCGACAGCATTCCCGCTCTGCCGGGAATCATTTTGCGAAAACAACAAAACCCGGCTACAACAACCCCCATATCCCATTTGGTCAACCTCCGTATAGTTGGATGGTAACGTCGAACCGTCGCCCACCTGGGGGTCCTCGGCAAAGCGGAAGTATTCAGGGACAAGGAGTGTCACCATGAACTGCAATTTCGGGCGAATGGCATTGATCGCCGGATTCGTTGGCTTGGCCGGAGTCCAGCAGTCCAACGCCGCGGATGTGACGATCGACCTCAACACCACCTACCAGACCATCGACGGCTTCGGTGCCATGCAAGATCGCGGATGGACCGGATACAATCTGACCGCCACCGATTACAACACGATCTTTGGAAATGGTCCCGGTCAACTCGGTTTCACCATCCTGCGTATTCGGCTCAACGAAAGCCAGAGCAACTGGGGCCTGGACCTCGTAGATGCCAAGGCGGCCACAGCCCGAGGCATGAAGCTCTTCGCCACGGCTTGGAGCCCCCCCACCAACTTGCGCGTGGCATCCGGCTCGTCGTACAAGATCGATCCCTCCAAGTACCAGGCTTATGTGGACCACTTGAACGCCTTCGCCAAATACATGAAGGACAACAACGCACCGCTCTACGCACTGGGATTCCAGAACGAACCAGACTGGTGCAGTGAATGGGGCTGCGGCACCACAACGGAAATGGTCAATTTCGCCAAGAACTGGGGAGCCAAGCTCCGCGCCAATGGAAACAAGGTGATCACAGCCGAGTCGTTCAGCTTCAACAAGGGCTACTACGACGGCATTTTGAACGACGCGGCGGCACTGTCGAGCATCGACATCCTGGGAACGCACTTCTACGGAACCAGCAAGACAACCAGCGACAACACGTTCGACTACACCCTGTTCAAGACCAAAGGCGGCAAGACACCTTTCTGGATGACGGAGGTGTACACCGCCGATGTCAACAACCAAGGCTCCAAGGCTTGGCCCCTTTGCCTGGACGTCGCCTACGAGATGCACCGCGCACTCGGCTTGTCAAACATGAGCGCCTACGTCTGGTGGTATGTGAAGCGCAACTACGGTCCGTTGTGGATCTCTGCGAACAACGCCCAGGCCGCCGCGTCCAATGGCCAAGTGAGCAAGGTGGGCGCCATCATGGCCCAGTACGCCAAGTATGTCCGTCCCGGTGCCGTCCGTGTGGGCGCGACGCGCGTGGTGCAGACCGATGTCCACACGACGGCATTCAAAAAGAACGATACCGTGGTGGTGGTATCCGTGAACCGGTCCTCGTCGACCAAAACCGTGACGTACTCCATCGCGGGCCTGAAATCCACCTCGGGTCTGAAGATCACGACATCGGGCACCAAGGACATGAAGGAAGACGGCACCGTGGCTGTGAGTGGCGGCAACTTCACCCTCCCGCTCGACGCCCAGAGCATCTCGACTGTCGTGTTCGTCGGCAACACGGCGGGCGTGGAGACAAAGAGCGCGTTCGTAGGCGACGCCTCGGCGGGCGACTACAAGGTCTACAGCCTTTCAGGCAGCCTGCTCGGACAGGTGAGCCATTCGGAAGGCAGCACGTTGGATGTCGAAATCCGTCAAGTCGCGAAAAAGCCCGGCTTGTATTTCGCAAAGTCCGTGAACGGATCGGAATCGTACAAGATCGCCGTGGAAGGTTCCTCCAAGTAATTCGCTCGCGTCGGGAATTCGAAACGAGCAGACCTGTCATTTTTTGACTCACCCGCAATGGCGTCCCGCCCCAGAGATGGTCGGGACGCCGTTTTACCTTCAGATCGATTCATTGCGACAGCCCTCACCCTCCTTTTTCCAAAGGCCATCCGAATGAATCGCAAATTGGCCCTCGCGGCATCGATCGCGCTGAGCTTCCTGGCCAGCCAGATTGAAGCCCAAACGACCCTGACCCTGAACTTCAACTTCTCCGGGAAATCGCGCAACGCCGTCGTCTACGTTCCAGCAGGAACCAACAAACCTCCCGTGGTCTATTTCGTGCATGGGTACGGCGGCAACGGCGCGGGCTTCGCCAACGACACCAAAGGGAACAGGGTGGCCGATCGCGAAAAGTTCATCGCCATCTATCCCAGTGCGATCAGCGGCTCGTGGAGCATGCAGGACACGGCCGACTATCCGTTTTTGCAAGCGCTGTTGGACACGGTCGACAAGCGCTACAAGATCGATCGCGAACGCGTGTACTGCACCGGTTTCTCGCAAGGTGGATTCATCAGCAACGGATTGGGCTACAAGCATCCCGAAATCTTCGCCGCGGTGGCTCCTGTCTCCGGACATATTCCGTCCTTTTCCACCTCCGCCCCGCTCAAGCGGCCGGTGCCCATCCTCACCACGTTCGGCACCAACGACGTGTCGAATGTGGCGTCCTTCATGACCGACATCAACACTTGGATCAAGCTCAATGGTTGCAACACCGCCTCCAAGAAGACGGAAAATCCATACCCGGCGCGCAACAGGAACTCGCAGGTTGCCAGAATCACTTACACCTGCTCCCTAGGCTCAGAGGTGGTCTACGACTCGGTCATCACCGGCGGGCATGAATGGGCCATGGATACGGTCAGGAAGGTGAACACCACCGAGGAAGTCTGGGCGTTCTTCAAGCGTTTCACCCGATCGGGGCCTGCATCGGTCCAGTCAAGATTCGAGTCGGGGAAACCTCTCCACGCCACCTACCGCGCGGGGACGATCCAACTCTCGGGAGCCGAAGACATCCGATCCGTCTTTGTGACAAATCTTGTCGGAACGGTGGTTGCAACGGTATCCGTCGAACATGGCGCGATCGCGTTTGCCGGAAGGCCTGCCGGACTCTACCTCGTGCACACCATGGAGACCAACCGCTCGCGCACGGTGAAGGTCAACGTCCGGTAGAATTCAACCGTTCAGGAGCAAATCCTTCGAGTTGGCGCACGAAGGCACTCCAGTTTTGGCGAGTTCGAGTCCAAAGCCAAACGGATCGCGGAATAAACCGTCCCCGCAGCAAGCTGCGACGAATCCGACCCGGTGAGATCGGCCGATCTACTTCTTCTCGTAGAAGGTGATGGAGACGCCGCTGCCCACCATGCTCGGCGACGAGCTCAGGTATTTGTTCTCGTTCAGGAAAGCGTAAGGGCCATCGACGCGAGCTTCGAAAACAGGCACAAGTCCGTTGGCTCCGCAATTTCTGACGATGATGAATTCGCCGTCGTTGGGAGCCAGTGTGTAGCGCGCATCCAAGCCCGACAACTGGTAGTCCGCTCCCCCATCCAGGATCTTCCCCACCACCTTGCCCGACGTGGTGCCGCCCGTGATGGGAATGATGTTGCGGCTTCCCCGCTTGCTCGCGCCAATGGAAATGGAAGATGCAAGCGTGACAGTTTCTGTGAACACCGTGGCTCCCTGTCCGCCGGTGAGGGTCACGCAATCCCAGGTCTGGTTGGTCACGCCAGCCGGATCCTTGACCTGGACCGTGGCGGTTGGCAAGGTCGCCTTCGAGATGTCGTAGACATCCAATCGAATGGTCTTCGCGACGGTATCGACAATGCGGTTGGCCGCGAATTTCCCGGTGTTCAACCAGGCGTACGAACTCGAATTGGGAGCTTCGAAATCCAACACCACGCGTGCGTTCTTGGATCCAATCGGTCCGACGCCCCCGTTGCGCATCAGGATAGGGGTGCTGTTGGCCTTGATGATGATGATCTGTTCGATTTCGGTGGATCCGTTGGAGAGAGTCAAATCGTAGTCCAGGCCTCCGGCCAGCACCGTTCCGGTGAACTTGTCCCCGGTGACCGTTCCGCCTTTGATGTCGTATTGGCGACGCTTGCCGAATTTTGTCAGACCTACGTCGTGGATCGCCCCGATCTGCAGGGTGATGCTGAAAGCTGCCGTGCCCAGCGACGGAGGCGGAATCCCCGCCGCCATGTAGCAAGGCCACGACGGATCGGGCACGATGGTCGAGGATTCCACATTCCCGGCACCCGAATCCTCGAGCAGGATTTCCAGCCCCGCTTTCTGGTATTCGGCCAAGGCGAGCCGGGACGTGCGGTACCCGGTTTTTGACACCACCAGGGTATCGACCGTCGAGGCCGCGACGGCGCGCATGGCGGGAACATCCAGTTCGGAATGAATCCAGAGTCCGGAAGCGATGGAGGTTTGCGCGGCCGCCGATTTCGCGGTCACGAGGAATCGGACGGTTCGATGCGAAGTCGGCGACTCGATCGTGCAGAAGTGGACTCCCGGCGAAAGAACCGGAGGCACCACGCTCCAAGCGCCACGAGATAGAACCCCGGAATGGACGACGGCACGTTGTGTTCCCGAAAGGTCGTGGATCCGAATCAGAACCGGACCCTCGGCGTCCTGCCAAAACCGGATGGATTCAGGATTGGTTGGCGCTTTGGCGGTGGAGGACCGGATCACCCCCGTGGTTCCCGTGAGGGAAAAGCCACCGCTGGCATCTGTAATCGCGCTCAACGAAAGGTTCCGCAAGGAAACCATCGCGCCGGAAATTGACGCACCGGAAGCGCTGTTCTTCACGGTTCCCGAAAGGTTCACCTGGGTTTGCGAGAACGAGACAGAAATTGCCATCAAGACAGGCACACAAATCCTTGTGACCATACCAACGCCCTCCGGGTAAGAAACTGGTATGGAACCTATGGCCGATTCCCTGGATTCGCGGGTGCTATCCAAGTCTGGCCATTGGCGGATTGGTAACGCAAAAACGCCACAGCCGAGGTATGGACGTGGCGTCGTCGCTTTGGATCCGATCGGAACTCGACCAGCGGGCGCTGTCGCCAATCGTTGGCCGGTACCGTCGGTTGTCTTCAGAACTGCTTGATGAAGTCCCAGGCCAGAGGAAGGGTCCAGGTCGCGCTGGCGTTCCGATCCTTCGGGCGATCGTCGTAGCCGCCGTCGAAGGTGCAGAATTTGACCGGATAGTTGCCGCAACCCTGGTAGTCGTAGCAAACATGGGTTCCGCTGCCGGTAGTCGTTTCGGTGACGGTGGCGGTCGCGGTGCATTTGTTGTGCTTGACCTTCAGATCGCGGCAGGAA
>JBDKGS010000225.1:0-7023 GCA_039798065.1 Fibrobacterota bacterium
TGAACAAGGGCTACGATCGAACCAAGTCGCGCGTTCTGGTGCGCGAGGTCGTCAAGCCGACGCGCGCGAATCTGGATTACGCGGCGTGGGTCGACGACATGATCTTGTTCGACACCGCGATGGTCGAAGTCCATCCGCAACCGGTGCTTCCCGAGAGCCTTTCTTTCGCTGGACTTTTTTCCGACATCGCGACCTCCATCGAGTCCACCCCTCTGAGCGCCGAAGAACAGGCTTCGCCGCTGGCCTGGAAGCCGGTGGAGAACATCTGGTTGGCGTGGAATTTCGAAGTCGCGGGACCTCTCGTTTCCAGGGTCCAGCAAGTCTCGCAGGCAAGGTGGGGCGACACGTCGCAAGTGTCGTTGCCGTTCCAGCAGGTGGCGGCGCTGTATCTGCACCGCACCGACAACGGCGACGAAATCTGGGTGCGTCTGGAATTCCAATCGTGGATGAAGGACCACGTGAAGACGATTTCCGACCGCGATGGCGATGGTTTCCCCGATGTTTGGGCCAAGCTCGCCGCCCCCGAGCTGAAACCCGAAATGGCGGCCTTGCTGCGCGGCGACTACACCACCAAAGTCCTCGATCGCGCCGAAGCCGTCCAATGGGCCAACGAGCTGGCGGCCTTGTGGTATCCGGTCTACAACACCGACATGGTCGATCTGTCCCGCGAACCCTCGTTTCCGCAATCCTCCACGGAACCGGAAATCGTCAAGGAGTTGGCTGGGCTCAGGATCGACAACGCCTTCGCCGTGATCCGGGGGCGCCCGTTCGGTCCGTCGCTCTATCTGGCGCTGGTCCTGTCGGGAGACTCGGCCGCACAGGCCAAAGGCGCGATGACGGATTCCGTCAGGCACGGAGCGATCGATTCCTCGGTGGCGGTGCGATTGGCCGCGACGAAGGATGCCATCGCTTTGGAGCTCAAGGGCCACGGAGGTTCGTGGCAGGCTTGGTTCGATGGGCAGAAACCGGTGCGCGACGCCGCCGCCGCGTTGGCGTCCACCGAACCGGTCACAGTGCAGTCACTGCAGGGCCCCCAGGGGAGTTTGCTGTTTCGGCGCGAGCTCGACTATGTCGCTTCCGGCGACCTTGCCACATTGCCCGCTGGAGAGAGCCCGATCGCGCGGATCAAGTCGTTGCGCGACAGCTTGGCGGCAATGGGAATCGATTTCCTGTTCGTCCCCGTTCCCACCAAGCAGGACGCCTTTCCCGGACTTCTCGGCAGCGCCTTCGGTAAGACGGAATTTGTCAACCCATGGGTGCGAAAGCTTTTGGCCGACCTGGCCGAAGCGGAGGTGGAAACGGTGGATCTTTGGCCCGTGCTTCGCGGACCGGGCAATTACCGCAGGCAGGACACGCACTGGAACCCGCACGGCGCCGATCTCGCCGCAAAGGCTTTGGCGGCGCGCATCCGTGGATTCTCGTGGTATTCGACAGTAGCAACGGACTCGGTGTCCTTTTCGTGGCAAGACACCGCTTGGACAGATCTTGGCGACCTGCACGAGCGGTTGTCTCCGAGCGCGAAGTCCAAATACGGACCCGAAAAAGTCGCGGGTCGTCGATTGATCGGGCCCGATGGCAAGGCTTGGGAAGATTCCGACACGGCTTCCATCCTCCTCCTGGGCGATTCGTACCTGGGCATCTACCAGAAGGTGGGCCCCAAGTGCGCTGGATTGCCTTCCCTGTTGGCGGGCGAGTTGCGTTTGCCGGTGAGCACCATCATGGGTTGGGGCGGCGGTCCCGAGGCCCCGCGCAAACTCGCTGCACGCGGACCCGATGCGTTGCGCGGCCGCAGGCTCGTGGTGTGGGTCATGTCGGTGCGCGATCTGTTCAGCTTTCCCGGAGGTTGGAAAACGCCATGAAGCGATTGGGGGCGATCCTTCTTTCCATCCTGCTCGCAGGATGCGCGAAGCCGGCCGACTACTCCGCGTACGCGGACGGAAATCGGCCGATGCTCGCGAGGATCGCTTCCCTCGATGCGCGTTTGCGCGGTCTTCTGGGCGAGGCGCATCCCGATTCGACTCGGGTGCCGCGACTGCTCGACAGCCTGGAATCCGCACTTGCGGGCGGGTCTCCGACAGAAAATGACTCCACGCCGATGCGCCGGATTTCGTCGACGCTCGCCAAGGTCGGGATGGTCCCGGTGCTGCAACCCACCGATTCCGATCTGGTTCCGAGCCTGGCGTGGGAACGACGACGCGGTGGCTGCGTGCCGTTGGGGTTGATGTGGTGCCATGCTCTTGGTTCGCGGGGCATCGGCGCCAAGCCCGTCTTCCTGCCAGGGCACCTGGTCGTGGCCGATGGCAATGGCCGTCTGATCGAGACGCTTCGAGGCGGAATCCATCGGGACACCTCCTTCTACGATTCGGCTTTCCGGCTCCCGGAGCGTCCGTACTACCGCGCCCTGCGTCCCGATTCGGACGCGATTCTCGCGGCCATGCTGGTGCAGGCGGGGCTGATCGAATGGCGGAATGCGAGCCCGGCCTCGGCGGAATCGGCCTTCGCGGCGGCTGTCAAAATCTGTCCGGGTTTGCCGGAGGCCGAAGGGAATCTGGGATTGGTCCAGCAGGAGCTGGGGAGGGAATCCGAGGGGGCGGAGCATCTACGGACCGCTTTGCGCGGGGATCCGGTGGCCGAGGCGGCGCGGAAAAGCTGGAGCCGTAGCGGTTTGGAAAGGATAATGAAATGAAGTCGCAAGCTCTCACCATGCCGGCCGTTTTTGCAATGATCGTCCTGCCATCGTGCTTCCTCTCGTGTTCTCCCGACCCGTCGACTCCATCGACTTCCCAGGGCAAAGACGGGAATTCGGCGCGACAGATCATGTCATCCGGAGCCTTTTTCCGATTGGGATCCCTCGATCCCCAATCGTCACCCGGGGAACGCACCGGCTGGACCCGTTTCACCCACGACTACTGGCTCGACACCACAGAGGTGACCCAGATCGAGTACCAGAATCTGACAGGCCGCGATCCGGCCCCGGTCGCGACGAGATCGGCCTCCAAGCCAGTGGTGAACGTGACCTGGTTCGACGCCGTCCTGTTCTGCAACGCCCGGTCCAAGCGCGACCATCTCGATACCATCTACGAGTATTCCTCCGCTTCCGCGGACTCGACAGGATCTGTCTGGGCGATCGGAGGCCTGGCCTCGCATCTGGATCGCAACGGCTGGCGTCTGCCCACCGAAGCCGAATGGGAATACGCGGCTCGTGCCGGCTCCACCTCCAGCTACGCCTGGGGCGAGTTGGCCGATTCCGCCAAGGCGGTCGAATACGCCTGGTTCCTGAAGAACGCCGGAGCCTCCTTGCACGAGGCGGCCAAGCTCAAGCCGAACGCCTGGGGTTTCTACGACATGGCAGGCAACGTCATGGAGTGGGTGCAGGACTGGAAGGGAGCGTTCCCCAAGGATACGGTGACGGATTTTGTTGGGCCCGATGCGCCTCCCGATGTTCCAGAAGCGCCTCTCAAAGGCGGGGCCTACACCTACGGGCTGGAGCATCTTCGTCCCTCGTCGCGAACCGCCACCTACGCGGCCTATCGCTCGGCGAAAGCCGAATACGTGGGATTCCGTTGCGCGCGCGGCGGATTCACTCCCACCTACACCAACGCCTCGGGCCAGGCTGTGCAAGCGCCGCCTGTTTCCATCCTCCGCTCCGATGTGGCGCGGTTGCTGGGAGCGCGATCGGCTCGTCTGGTCTTTCTAAACCGCGTCGACGGCAAAGGGATCCTGAGCTGGATCGACTACGGCGAATCCAGCCCCGTTGTGCGATCGCTTCCCGACAAGGATCCGGTTTTCCACCCCGCGATCTCTCCTGACGGAAATTGGGTGGCTTGGTGCACGGTACTGGAAGGAAGCACGGGTACCTCGCGGATCAAGGCGCGCAAGCTCTCGAAGAACGACAGCACCGTGCTGGACCTGGGAAGCGGGGCGATTCCTCGCTGGTGGGTGAACGGCACGGACACGTTCCTGATCCGAGGCAGCACGGCGATGGATAATACAGGATCGGATTGGAGTTCGGGGAAGACCTTGGCGCAGCGCTGGAGCGGAGGTGGCTTGACAGGATCTGTCGATGAGTGGACGGCATCCGGCGGGTACCACGACGGGCGGAGTGGACGACATCTGTACACGGGTTACCGGCGGCTGAAGCGCTACGATGTCGGGGACAAGTCGAGTCGCACCCTGTTCGCCTATCCGCAGAACGGGAAGAGCGCGGGAGACACGTCGCAGGTGTGCAATGCCAGCGCGGCGCCCGATGGCAGCGGCCGCGTGATGTTCCTGGACTTCGGGTATTCCGGCAGATCGACCGTGGTGGGGCGTCCGTACGGCATCCACGAAGTCGCGTTCGTCGCCGATAGCGTCGGGAACGTCTTGCAGACATTTCCTGTCGCATCGGGAAAGTCGCAATGGGACCATCTGGAGTGGAGCAACCATCCCCAGTGGGCGGTGGGTGTGGCGCTGGAGAACAGTGGCGCCTACGAGGAGGTGCATCTGCTCGACCTTTCGACAGGCAACACCCTTCCGCTTGCGAGCGGATCCGAGTTGTGGATGCCGAACTTGTGGGTTGGGGATGAACGATTCAATCCATCTGGCTTGAAAATCGATCCCGATTCCGCAGGGAATTACGAAGCAAAGCTCGATCACTCATTGAGCTCGATCACAGGAGATGCGATTTTTTCCGAGTTCAGCCAGAAGGTCAAACAATTCTGGGGAATGCGCGACTCCATCCAGATTGCCATGGTGGGTAGTTCACGGATGGGGAGTGGAATTATTTGTTCAGAGTTCCACACGGGTCGCACATATAATTGGGGGATGACGGCAAGTCATACCTACGGCGATATTCAAATTGTAAGAAATTATCTCCTTTTACACTCTCCAATTCTCAAGGTCGTTGGCCTTTCATTAATGCCTGGTTGGTTGCTGGAAAGCGACGGACTAGATATTTGGAAAGCAGAGTCGAATTCTGTCGGATTCCGATATGATCAAAATCACGGCTTTTGGCGCGATTCAATCGTCTCGGGCTTCGACCAGAGTCTGGGTGACGGATATCCACTAACGAGCGAAAAAATGCAACAGCTATCAGGGGACTGGTACATGGCTCCAGCTGGCTGGGGTGCATCGCCTCCGTTAGTGTTTCGAGATAGTGCACTGGAGGAATCTGCACCTGCATTGGCGGGTAATTTGAAACTGATTCGAGAATTAGCAAGAGATTTGCAGTCAAAGGGGATTTTGTTATTCATGATTAATTTCCCCCAAAGCCGTCATTACAAAGAGACCCCGTATGCTGAGACTTATGGCGTGAAATGGGACAGGTATCGCAATTTAATCGATAGCGTAAATGCGATCGAGAAGCAGTACTCAAATTTCCATGTTTATGACGCTTACAATGCTGGCGAAAACGATTACGACTCGTTGGATTTCAACAACGAGAGTCATCTTTCTGAATTGGGGGCGAGAAAATTGAGTCACAGGTTGGACTCGGTCATTTCTTCGCGCATGAAATGATGAAGGCAGATGCCGTATCACAAGGTTTCTTTCAGGCTATTCCCGGAACAATAGCGGGGCACAGAGGTTGAGTGGACCAAGGGTGTTTTTAGAGGAGGCGACCGCAACGTGAGCAGAAAATTTCGAAACCCGGTTTTTTGGGGTTTGTCGCTTCTCGCCGCAGTACTGATGTCGTGTTCTCCAGATCATCCAACGTCTTTATCTCGCGATGGAAACTCGAAGCTTGGCTCGTCCCACCGGATTGCGGCTGAAGGGACGATTTTCCACCTGGGTTCTTCCGACGCCCAATCGTCCCCCGAGGAACGCACCGGCTGGACCCGTTTCGCCCACGACTACTGGCTGGACACCACCGAAGTCGTCCAGGCCGAATACCAAAATCTGACGGGACGGAATCCGGCTCCGCTCGCCGCTCGTTCGCCTGCCAAGCCAGTGGTGAACGTGACCTGGTTCGACGCCATCCTGTTCTGCAACGCCCGTTCCAAGCGCGACAAGTTCGATACCATCTACGAATATTCTTCCGCTTCCACCGATTCGACAGGATCTGTCTGGGCGCTCGCAAGCCTGACTTCGCACTTGGACCGCAATGGATGGCGCCTCCCTTCCGAAGCCGAATGGGAATTCGCGGCCCGTGCCGGTTCCACCTCCAGCTACGCCTGGGGCGAGCTGCTCGACTCGTCGAAGGCGACGGACTACGCCTGGTTCCAAAAAAACGCCGGCGTTTCCCTGCACGAAGTGGCTCGACTCAAGCCGAACTCCTGGGGGTTCTACGACATGGCCGGCAACGCCATGGAATGGGTGCAGGACTGGAAAGGCTCCTTCCCCAAGGATACGGTGACGGATTATGTCGGTCCCGAGGCGGCGCCCGATGTTCCCGAGATTCCGCTCAAAGGCGGGGCCTACGCCTACGGACTGGCGCATCTTCGTCCTTCGTCGAGAACCGCGACCTACGCGGCGTATCGATCGGCAAAAGCCGAATACGTTGGGTTCCGATGCGCACGCGGCGCTTTCACGCCCACCTACACCAACGCCTCGGGGCAATCCGTGCAGGCCCCGCCCGTATCGATCCTGAGATTGGATGTGGCTCGGCTTCTGGGTGCCAGGGCGGCGCGACTCGTCTTCCTCAATCGCGCCAACGGCAAAGGAATCCTGAGTTGGATCGACTACGCGGAAGCGACGCCCGTCGTGCGCGCGCTCCCGGACAAGGATCCCGTGTTCCACCCGGCGATCTCTCCTGACGGGAATTGGGTGGCTTGGTGCACCGTACTCGAAGGAAGCACGGGCACGTCGCGGATCAAGGCGCGACGGCTTGCGAAGAACGACAGCACGGTGTTGGACCTTGGCTCCGGAGCGATTCCGCGCTGGTGGGTGGATGGAACGGACACTTTTCTGATCCGCTCCAGCACCGCCATGGACAATACGGGATCCGATTGGGTGTCGGGACAGACCACGGCGCAACTGTGGAAGAACGGAAGTGTGACAGAAAATGTCGAAACGTTTTCGGGCATGGGCGGATACCATGATGGGCGC
>JBDKGS010000226.1:0-7016 GCA_039798065.1 Fibrobacterota bacterium
GCGATTCCGTGGGTGGGCTTGTACACGGTGGCCGCCGCTGTATTCTATGGGTTGTTGATGCCCTCGTGGGGGGCACCGATTCCTCACCCGTTGGCCGTCCTGGCCCTGGTCCTGCTGTTGTTCTTCGCCAGCGTGGCGTGCGGCGCCGTATTCGGACGGTACGTGAAGAGCCCGGTGCAGGCGGGACAATTTCTGCTGGCCTTCAACACCCCGGCGTTCCCGCTGTCGGGTTACACCTTCCCCGAATGGGCCATGCCTCCGCTCCTTTCGGCCATCACCCGCCCGCTACCGTTCAGCCTGTTCGTGGACGCCTACCGCGGCCTCGCCGGATGGCCCACCGCGCGGCCCGTGGCAGGATGGATCGGGTTGGGATGCTGGCTGGTGGCTTCGCTCATTCTTCTATGGATCCCCGGAACCAATGGAGGCGTGGAGACAGAACCTGTCACCCGCGAAAAGGAAGTGGGTGGCGGTTTGCGGCACGCCTTCCACCGCGAGTTCCTCCGTCTCACGTGCACACCGGGTCTCAAGACGCTGTTTCTCGCGGCACCCGTCATCTATCTGGCCATGTACGGCGCCATGTACGCGGGCAAGGAGGAACGACGCGTCCCGTTGGCCGTGACGGGCGGAGCCACCTCGCAATTTTCGCGAGAAGTCTCCATCGCGCTTTCCGCCCATCCGCAGCTGAAGGTTCTGCACATGACGCGTTCCGACGCCCGCGCGGCGCTGGGTCGCAACGAGGTGCGAGGCGTGCTCGAGGTCCCGACAGATCTTGACATCCGCATCCGCCGCCGCGAAGCCACAGCCATTCCGCTGCTGTTCATCGCCGACCGTTTCCTGCCCGCCAACGACCTGCAGCGATCCATCGGCGAGGTGCTGTCGGTCTTCGGGGCACGCGAACGAATGCTGATCCTGGAGGCCCGCGGGATGAATCCGGCCATCGCCCGCGAACGCGCCACTGCGCTGCTGCTCGACGACCGGCCGATCGGCAATCCCCGCGAAACCTACGGCGATTTCATGCTTCCCGCGCTGGGCATCCTGATCCTGCACCAACTTTGCTTCATCGCCGCGGCCTTCGCGGCGGCCGCGAGCCCCGGCGCCCATCGTTTGAAGGATTTTGTCGCCCGAGTTTCGCTGCTCGCGGGTTGGTATGGCGCGTGGGGAGCGGTCTGGATCGGATTGGTTCTGCCCGCCATGTCGGTTCCTGTCAACCCGCATGTCGGGCCGTTGTTGGCGCTGTTCGCGTTGGGAATGATCGCCACCTCGCTGCTGGGGAGTTTCGCGGGTATCTGGTTCAAGGATCCGGGGTCGGCCGCGCAGATTTTGGCGTTCACCAGTTATCCGTTCTTCTTCGCTTCCGGAGCCAGCTGGCCGCGGGAATTGTTCCCGGCGTACATCGATTGGTTCGGCAAACTGGTACCCATGACGCCGTGGATCGTGGGAGCCAACCGCGCGATCCGGCTCGATGCTGGATTCGCCGAGATCCGACCGGAAATCCTGCAATTGGGCGTCCAGTTGGCCATCTGGTCGTCGGCGCTCGCCGTCGCGGTGATGGTCGTCAGAAACCGTCACAACAAGCTTTGCGGCTCGGCGGAGGTCGTCACACCCTCTTGCGCCCCATCTCCTCCACACGATCAAGCCACCGGCGACGAAATCCGTCCGTCGATTTCTTGATGGGTCCGATGGGAGTGGCGCGCACCGGCGAAACCCCGCAGAACTCCAGCACGCCTTTGCGCAGCGCGTTCACCGAGGGGCGACCGATGAAGAACCGGTAGTACCAGTTCGGAGCGTCCTGGGTGTACAAAATGTGTCCGGTCCGCCCCTTCAGGAGCTTGTCCCATAACACTCCCGTCTCGTGGTACTTGAAGGCGAAACCGGGCAGGAACACCCGGTCGATGAATCCCTTCAGCAGCGCGGGCATGTCGCTCCACCACACCGGATGCACCAACACGATGTGTTCCGCCCACAGGATGTCCTGTTGCGACTTGACCAGATCGGGTTCCAACTCCATCCGTCTTTGGAAACCGTGGCGGAGGATGGGGTCGAACGCCAGATGTCCGATCGTCAACCGTCTGACCTCCGCACCGCCCGCCAAGGCGCCCTTTTCGTAGGCCGCTGCGATGGATCGACAGAAACTGTCGTCGTTGGGATGTCCATCCAGGATCAAGATGCGATCGGCGTTTTTCATTCGGTCATCGGCTCCTGTTGAGGGATGCGCGCCCAATGTAGGCGACGCCAACATAACATACACGCACGAGTTGGCAGCGCCAACATTATGTTTTGAAAATGTCGCCAAGAACCTCCAAGGCTCCCACCAAACCTCGCCCCTACCATCATGGCGGATTGCGCGAAGAACTGCTCCGATTGGGGCTGTCCGTTCTCGAATCCCATGGCGCATCGAAAGTGAGCCTCCGCGATCTCGCGACGCGCGCAGGTGTCTCTAAGACCGCACCCTACCGCCACTTCGCCGATCGGGAAGCGCTGCTTTCCGCTTTGATGCAGATGGGATGGGCGGCCTTGCGCACGGCGATGGCCGACGCGACGGATTCCGTCAATTCCCCCACCGACAAATTGTTCGCGATGGGCCGTGCTTACGTCGCCTTCGCATTGGAGCGCCCGGGGATGTACAGACTTCTCTTTTCGGGTGAAGGCAAGAGCCTGCCCGGGTCCAATTGTTCCGAAAGCGACGACTCCTTCGCCCTGCTTGTGGGCCAGATCGAGTCTTGCCAGGCCACAGGCTGGAGGTCGGAGGTCGATCCCGAAATGCTTGCGCTTTCGTACTGGTCTTTGGTGCACGGTGCCGCAGATTTGGCTTTGGAGGGTCTGGTTCGACCGCCTCCGGGAGTCGACGCTTTAGTGTTCTGGTCGAGGATCGTCGCGGTCCTCCAACCCTGATATCCGGTTCCCGCCATCGCCCCCGACTTGTCCGAATTACCATTTGGAATCCAGCAAACCAAGCGCGCCCGTCCAAGCAGGCTCCGACCGTCGCAGGCGGACGTCCGACTCGAAAGCATCCACCCATGACTTGTCGAATTTTGTCACTGCCCTTGGCAGCAGCCCTTTGCCTCGCAACTCATGGACTTGCCGCCAAGCCGGTGGCCAAGCCGACGAAAACTTCGAAGAAGACACCCGCTCCGGTCGCCCCCAAGGCCGGAAAGTTCACCGATACTCGAAACGGCAAGACTTACAAGACCATCGTCATCGGCAAACAGACCTGGATGGCGGAAAACCTCAACTTCCCCATTCCACAATCGTCTTGCTACGAAAGCCAGAAATCGAACTGCGAAAAGTTCGGTCGACTCTACGAATGGGAAGCCGCCAAAATCGCCTGCCCCACCGGGTGGCATCTGCCCACCGAAGAGGAATGGAACACGTTGGAAACGGGTTGGGAAGCCACCGATTCCGCGGGCAGGGTGCTCAAATCGACATCCGGGTGGGACGCGAACGGCAACGGCGCCGACACCAAGGGGTTTTGCGCCATTCCCGCTGGGAATCTGGATCGACGGGGAATCTACACCAACCAGGGAAGCACGGCCGATTTCTGGACCGCCTCCAGTCGATTCGGTGGCGGGGCGATTTCGCGCCACCTCAACTACGAAGACAACAAGCTCGCGAAGTCGAGCCGCGAAAAGACCAACGGCTTGAGTGTTCGCTGCCTACGCGACGGAAACTGACAACTCAGCCGGGCATGTTCCCGCTGCGTCCCATGGGAGCTCGGCGGTTCGGCGAATCATGGACGAGCTTCAGGGTAAGCCCCATCCAAAGGGCGAGCATGGCGATTTCGAAAAGGAACATCGGTTTGACCTCAGGACCGGTGTCCGTTGTCGGGCACCGAGGCGATTGACTGCACTGGGAATCGTATGTCCTAAGGATACTGTCCGAGCCCGCAGAAGTCTGTGAGCCCGCTCACAACGGCGCATCATCGAGGCCAAACCTTGGCGAACTCGTCCAATTTCCCCATCAATTCGGCCATGTCGAACGGTTTTGAAATCACTCCTACCCTGGGCTTCTTGAAGCAGTCCCACTCCTGGATGTCCGGTTGTCCCGATGAAATCAGGATCGGCAGGTCGGGGTGGGTTTCGCGAAGCCTTTCCATGGTACGGATTCCGTCCAAGCCCGGCATATTCTGGTCCATGATGACAAGATCCGGCAATGGCCCGGAAGCCACCCGATCGATGGCGTCCTGTCCACCGGCAACGGAGACCACGGTGTGCCCGTTGGCCTTCAGCATGCGGGTCACGAGGAACCTGATGTCCGGATCGTCGTCCACAAGCAGGATCTGAAGCGTGTCCGGGACACCGGACGAGACCGGAAAACTCGAAGCAGGGTCGATCGGAACAGGAATCCGTGGAAGACGGATTTTGACTAGACACCCTCCCGAAGGGTCGTTCGAAATTTCCATTCTTCCACCGTGCACCTTCACCACGCCGTGGGTCATGCTCAGTCCCAGTCCGGTGCCCTTGCCCACCTCCTTGGTGGTGAAGAACGGCTCCATCGCGCGAGCCAATACCTCCGGAGGCATTCCCGTGCCGGAATCCCGCACCCACGTTTCCACCCAATCCTCGCCGTCGGGCCTCGAACCCACAGTGATGGTTCCCCCGTCGGGCATCGCATCGAAAGCGTTGATGCACAGGTTCATGAACGAATTGGTGATGCTGCCCGCGTCGCCCTGGATCCAAAGTGGTTCCGACACCAGATCCTCCACGATCTTCACCCGATCGAGCGAGGTGCTCCGGTACAGTTTGACCACTTCCGCGAGCAATCCATTCACTTCGACCGGCGCCCGCTCGGACAAGGTCGGACGTGAGAATTGGAGAAGCGATTTCACCACGTCCCGGCCCCTTCTGGTGGCCGTGGAAATCATCGCGTACGTCTCGCGGTCGTCCGGATCGGTGGCGAGATTTTCGCGCAACGAGGCACTCCCCAGAATCGCGGCCAAAACGTTGTTGATGTTGTGCGAAACCCCGGCGACGAGCACGCCCAGCGCTTCGAGCTTCTGGGTGTTGTTCATCCTCTCGTCGAGTGCGCGACGCTCGTCCTCGGCTTGTCTGCGCGCGGTGATGTCGCGCCCGATCCCCAACACACCCACGAGCTTGCCGTCGGAGTCGTACATCGGCGTTTTTGTGGTTTCGAGGAGCGCCTTGTGCCCGTCGTCGGCGAAGACCACCCATTCCTCGTTGTGGCTCGGTCGATCGGCAATCATCGCGGCCCGATCATGTTCGCGGAAGAAATCCGCAAGTTCGCGTGCAACGAAGTCGTAATCCGTCTTCCCGACAATTTCCGACTCGGTCGCACCGAAGAACCGCTCGAACATGGAGTTGCACGAGAGGTAGACCCCATCGTAGTCCTTGAGCCAGATCAGGTCGGGGATGGTGTCGACCAGGGTCCTGAAACGCTTTTCGCTTTCGCTGTACCGGCGCGTTTCCTGGCGAAGACTCGCGAACCGATCTTCAAGCAGCCCCACCATGCGGATGATCGACGCTCGAAGCGAATCGAGCTCGCCGTGAAAGGACGTGTTCTCGACGATGCTCCGATCGAATGTCTCTCCATCGATGTGTTTCGAGAATTGCTCGAGGATCTTGATGGGCCGCAAAGCGATCTTCCAGAGAAGGAAATAGAGCGTTCCGGAAAGCAGCAGCGCCACCACCAGGACCAACCCGATGATCCAGGTGCGGATCACGGAAAGTCGTTCCTCCAACGGACGCGTGGTCATGACCACCTCGACCTCTCCGATCGACTCGTCGGCGAAGAGGACGGGCCGTCGATGCACTTGGTCGTCGACTCTGGGCATCGGACGGTCCCAGTCCAGAATCCGTCCCGATTCGTCGCGGTAGACAGCGATGGCCAATGAACCGTTCCGACCTTGCCGAACTACCACTCCCCGCACGGCGTCGACCCGCAGCACGCTCTCGGCGGTCTTGCGTACCTGGACGGAGTCGTAGTTCCACAATGGCAAGGACAGGCCGATCGCCGCCTGCTCCGACATGGCCGAACCCGTCCCAAGAAGGAGTGCCCGGCCCTGGGTATTGAAAATCCCGTATCCCACTGCACCCAAGCCGCTGAGCATGCCCAAGGTGATGAACCCGATCACAGCGATCATGAACGAGGCGATCGAAATCCCTCGGCCCCTTGCCGACATGGGAATCGCGGATTTTTTCATCTGGACAACCCGTACACGGAGAGGCTCGCGCAGCGGTCCAATGCGTGCGCAAGACTGCTGCTGCATCCAAGCAGGATCCCGAGGTAGAAGTGAATTCCACGCAACGGATGAAGGCCTTTCGATTGGTGCGTCCCCCTTCAAACCTCATCCGGAGGCGAAGGGTCGCGCTTGCACGGTTAACTCTTTCCATCCCATTATACCCAATTCGTGCCGACCTGCCAGGCATCCGAATCGGTGTTCCCCCTCACAAAACGAATCTCCGTTCCTGTATTCGCCGTATTGTGGTTCCGCGGATGGATACAATTGAGGTCATGCGTCAGCTTTTCTCACATCTCCTCACCATAGCGGTCCTCGCCACAACCGGCTGGTCAGCGGTTGGAATCGACACGTTCGGCATCGCCAGGTTCCACCCGACAAAATCCGGCACCAGGGAATGGAATTCGGCGCATTGGGGGAACGGAACCACTCGCACCGTGAAGTACTCGGCCGATCCGTCCGACCCCACCGGTTGGACCGACGACCACAGCGGAGGTACCGATGGATTCTGGATCGACGGCTCCGGCAACATGCGCATGTCGGGGAGCGGGCCGCGCTTCCACATCAATTCGACCCTATCAAACAAGGTCCCATCGCAGCTGTTCCGCAACACGGAGTTCACCGCGTATTTCATGGGCAAGGGTACGGGCGGTGCGGCGTACGGCGGCATGATCGTCGGAGCGCGCAGCGGACCGTTGGGACACGCATCCGGCGGCGGCGACGATTGCGACGCGACCACCTACTACGCACGGTTTCGCAACGACGGAAAATGGGATTTCGAGAAGGAACTCAAACATCCAGGAAGCACGTACTGGTCGGGGAC
>JBDKGS010000227.1:0-6968 GCA_039798065.1 Fibrobacterota bacterium
CTCCTTCGGTCGCTAACGACTCGGTGCTCGATTCGATGCCGAAAGTCTACATCGAGCGGATTCCCTGGCGCATCAGGTCGGAACGGACTTTGGGGAAAAACGTACTCCGGCTTGAAACACACCCCCCAATGCCAGTTCACCGAGCCTCCCCTTCGCGGCTATTCCTTGGCTTTTTCGGCGAGCATCTTGAGCAGCCGTTCGGCGGGGAACGCGTACCGGGTCCGACAGAAATCGCAGATCACTTCCAGCTCCTTGTCGTCCAGATGCGCCTGCACGATCTCCTCGGTTCCCAACGCGGCCAAGGCGCCGAGGGCCTTGTCTTCCGAACACGGGCAGAAGGCCTTGGGCTCCAGGGTGGCCAGCGCGTCCCAAGGCCCCATCGGCAACCCCATCCACGGAGAAGCGGGATTCCAGGAAGGTTCGCGCTTGCGCCAAAACGACAGAAATTGCTCAAGAGCCTCGGGTTTGGTGTCGGGAAAACCGCGCAGCCAGGCTCCTTTGACAATTCCTGGCAACCCCTGGTTGTCCAGCTCCACCTGGAGGTCCAGCACCGAACTCTGCTGGTCGGATTGCGCGACATAAAGTTCCAACGCGGATCCGACTTCGCTCGCGATCACATCCACCACGCTCTGGTAGATCAGGCCCTTCTGCCCGAACCGACGCGCCTGGACGTGGCTGGATGCCGATGGATGCGAACGCGCCACCATCAAACCCCGAACCAATCCTTCGGGCGTGGCATCGACATGGTAGGTGGATTCGCCCTGATCCAACTGGAGCGATAGGGTTTCGAAGTTCTTGAAGTCGGAAGCCAACAGGAGACCGCCGCAAAGCGCCTGCGAAAACCGGCGAGCGGGTTCGCCGTCCAGTTCGTGAAGAAGACAGATTTTGCGCGCGGCGACGGTGGCGTCCAGGGCGGCGATACGAAGGGTGGCGGATCGGTCGATCCAGCGTGTGAGAAGATCCATGACCACAAAGGTACCCGACTGCGCCAAAACCTGCTAGAATTGACAGTCAATGGTCGATGCCTCCACCTTACAGAAGTTGTCCCGCGTCTTCGTGACCGCCTCGGCGGGCGTGGATGCGAAATCCATCTACTTTGCGCGACGCCAAGCTCACCTGGATGCCGCTTCCTTCCCATGGGTCTTCCACGGCCTGGAGCGCGAGCCCGGCGGCGAACTCCCGTACCTCATGAACGGGGTTCGCGTGTTTCAGGAACCGTCGGTGATGTACCTCACCGGCTTGAACCAGACCGGGGTGAGCCTGGTGCTGGACCCCACGGCGCCCAAATCGGCCCGCGAAACGCTTTTCCTTCCGTGGAAGGATCCGGCGCGCGAGTTCTGGGACGGAATCCGTCTTGGTCTTTTGCACGAGGAAGGGCGCGAGGCGACGTTGAACCTGCGCTTCCTGCGCGAGCTGCTGGGAATCCGCGACATCCGCCCGGCCGAGGAACTGCCCGCCTTTTTGCACGACCTGGGCTCGCGGCACGCGAAGCTGGGAATTTTCCATCACCGTTATCCCGGCGGGAAGGCACTGCGGGACGACCCCACCGCGGCCTTCGCTCGAAGGGTGACATCGCTGTTGCGCACCACGCCATGCCGTGTGGAATCCATCGCGTTGGAACACTACGCGTTGCGACTTCCGTTGGACGACTGGCAGTTGAGGGAGTGCGCGTCGGCTCAGGAAGCCACCCGCGAAGCGTTCTTGGACCTGCTCCCGCAACTTCCCCGGCTTCGCACCGAACACGAGATCGCCGGTGTGCTGGAAGGTGGAATGCTGAAACGCACGCCTTGGGGACTGGCCTTCCCCACCATCTGCGCCGCAGGTGCCAACGCGGGCGTTCTGCACTACATGAAAAACGACGAGCCGCTCGCCAAGGGCTCCATGGTCCTGCTCGATTTCGGAGCCCGCTCGGCCACCATGCACGCCGACCTGTCGAGGACAATTCCTGTCAACGGTAAGTTCGACCCGTTGCAGAGGCTGCTCTACCAGATCGTCCTGGACGCGCAGGAATTCGCCGAAAAGCTTGTGCGGCCAGGCATCACCATCCGCGACCTGAACAAGAAGACATGGCAGTACCTGGAAGACCTGTTGGAGGAGCGCTTTCTCGCCAAGGGCGGCAAGATGCACCGACCCTACGCCGAAGGCCGCCTGGAGACTCTTCCCGGAAAATCGAAGGCCCACCCCAAGCAGCCGCATGGCCTGTCGCACCTGATGGGCGAGCAGGAGCACGATGGCGACCCCTTTCGCATCTACCAGGACCAACCGCTTCGCGAAGGCTTGATGATTTCGAACGAACCAGGTATGTATGGTTCATTCGAAATCCGCCTGGACGGCAGAATTTGGCGCCATTCGCTGGGCATCCGCATCGAGGACGACCTGGTCGTCACCGCCAAGGGATGCCGGAATCTGTCAAAACGCATTCCCAAACACCCCGACATCCTGGAACGATTGATCCAAGGAGCCACCCCATGAAAACCATTCCCACCGCCATCGTCGCGAGCCTGCTCCTCCTTGCCGGATGCGACCGCGGCACCGCCCCCCAGTGCGCCTCGGGGGACACCACATGTGTGGATCTCGGGGGGGCCACCGGGAACGCGGGCACACTGGCCAACGGTGGGACGGGCTCGACCGGAAACCAGGGAAACAGCGGCAATAGCGGCAGCAACGACACCTCCAGCGGAGGCCAGTCGGGCTCCTCCAACGGCGGTCTCGTCGCCAATACCGGACTGGTATTCGATTCGGGCTTGGCGATCGTCACCCTCAAGAAGGTCGACCTCGCGGGTCGCCCCAGCGTGCAGGGCGGCGACAAGCGCCAAATCGCCTTCTTCCTGGAACAGGACAACTCCTTGCACGTCGTGGGGTCGTCCGATGGAGAAGTCCAGACCACCTTCAATCGCGAAACCGTCTACGATGTCTACATCGTGTCCAGCGACAGCCTAGCCGCAAAATGGGTGACGATCGCCGACGCAGGCCTTGCCAACTCCTACTTGCTCCGGACCCGCGACGCATCCGACCCGGGCAACATTCTGTGGGCGCTCAGCTTCCGTTTCTACACCAACGCCCGACCGGTGGAAGCAAAGATCGATGTCAAGCCGGGAGCCACACTCCTGGTGCAAGTCAAGGCCCGCAGCGGCGTGGTCTCCAGTACGTTGTCGGAAGATTCGCTGCCCCTGCTCAAAATCCCGGAAACCAAGACTTTGATGAAATTCGGGCCCAACCTGACCGCGGTGGGCTCCGATCCATTCCTGGTAGTCATGCCTTGAGTACAGCCATCCTGCTTTCCTCCTGCCCCGACGCAAAAGGGGTGGTCGCGCGGGTGACGGGATTTTTGAACACCTACGGCGCGAACCTGGTACACGCCGACCACCACGCCGACCTTGCCCAGAAGACCTCCTTTCTGCGACTGGAGTGGGAGCTGGAGGGGTTTTCGCTGGATGCCGATTCCTTCCGTTCCGCCTTCTCCCCCATCGCCCAGTCGATTGGCATGGACTGGAGCCTGCGCTTTTCCAGCCATCGCCCAAAGGTGGGAATCCTGGTCTCCAAACAGGACCATTGCCTTGTGGATCTGCTCCATCGGTTCGCGATCGGCGAACTCCCTGGAGAGGTTTCCTTCGTGGCTGGCAACCACCGCGATGCCAAACCCATGGTCGAACATTACGGACTGCCCTGGATGGACCTGTCGGCGAAAGCCGGAGACGAAACCGCGAAATCGCAGTCCGAAGCCGCGGTGATCGATCGGATGCGGACCGACAATGTGGAGCTGGTCGTGCTGGCCCGCTACATGCAGGTTTTGTCAGGACGGTTTCTGTCCGACAGCTCGGCTCCGGTCATCAACATCCACCATTCGTTCCTGCCCGCCTTCAAAGGTGGAAAGCCCTACCACCAAGCCTGGGAACGCGGGGTGAAGATCATCGGCGCCACGGCGCACTACGTGACCGAAGACCTCGACGAAGGACCGATCATCGGACAGGATGTGTCGCGCGTGAGCCATCGCGACACGGTGGATGATCTGGTCCGAAAAGGACGCGACCTGGAGAAACTGGTTTTGTCCCGTGCGCTTCGACTCCACCTGTCGCACCGCGTGATCCGACACCGCAATCGCACCGTGGTTTTCGACTAATTCATTTCATGACACCGTTGGGCAAAACCCAACCCAGTTGATTCGCGATGATCCCCTTTCTTTCGTGGCTCGGCGAGGGTATTTTCCTTTCTAAGTATGAACCAGACGACGCGGTTTTCCGCTGTTTCAGTCAACCTTCCCGATGTCGACCAAGCATTTCCACTGCTATTCTCCGATCTCGAACGATTGCAGGTCGCGGTCCTCAACAACGAGGACTGGCCAATTCTGAACGAGCAGTTCACACAGGTTTCGCTCCTTGCCATCAAGATCTTCCGGCGCGAAGAGGAAGCCATGGATCTTTGCCGCGATCGCGGCGCGGTGGGACACAAGAGCGCCCACCAGATGTTTCTCCGGAACTTGGCGGGCATCAAGATGAAGTGCGAGGCGAACGGTCCCGATGTGGCGCTCGCGCAGGATCTTCGCAGCCAAGTGATCGGTTGGTTGACCGACCACCATCGCATCATGAACGCATCGTTGGGCCGCACCGTAAAGGATCTGGTGGAACGGTCCATCGCGCACCACGAAAGCACGGGCGCGATCCCTTCGTCCCGGGGTTAGCCGAACAGCCCTTCCTGGAAGGGCTTGATCTGCGACAATCCCAAGTGGCGTGCCGCCGCGGGAGTGGCCACGCGACCGCGCGGCGTCCGGGCCAGCAATCCCATCTGGATGAGGTAGGGCTCGTAGACTTCCTCGATGGTGTCCTGCTCTTCGTTGAGCGCGGCGGAAAGCGTCGACAGCCCTAGCGGTCCGCCTTCGAACCGTTCCAGCAGCGTTGACAGAATCCGTCGATCCATCTCGTCCAAGCCGAGTCCGTCGAGCCCCAGGATGGACAGCGTCTTTTCCACGACCGCGGTGTCGATGGCCTCCTTGCGGGTGACCTGCGCCACGTCGCGGCAACGGCGCACCACGCGATTCACCACGCGGGGAGTGCCCCGGCAACGCTTGCCCAGAAGCGCCGAGGCTTCCGTCTCCAGACCGAATCCCAGGATGGCGGCGGTGCGACGGCCGATGGTCTCGATTTCTTCGGGCTTGTACGGATCCATGCGGAACGTGAGCCCGAAACGATCGCGAAGCGGCCCGGTGAGCATGCCAGTTCTTGTCGTCGCGCCCACCAGCGTGAACTTGGGCAGCGGGAGATGGACGGATCTTGCCGAAGGACCGCTTTCCAGCATGATGTCGATGGAGAAATCCTCCATGGCCGGATAGAGGTATTCCTCGACGGTTCGATTCAAGCGATGGATCTCGTCGATGAACAGGACATCGCCGTGCTGCAGGTTGGTTAGCATGCCGGCCAAGTCCGAAGGGCGATCGAGGATGGGGCCCGAAGTGACCTTGAGGCTGGAGCCCATTTCGCTGGCGATGATGGCCGCGAGCGTTGTCTTGCCCAACCCCGGCGGGCCGGCGAAGAGCACATGGTCGAGCGGTTCGTTGCGCTCGCGCGCGGCCTGCAGGAAGATCCCCAGGTTCTCGCGCAGTTCGGGTTGGCCCACGAAATCGTCCAATCGGCGAGGCCGCAGGACATTTTCCGTATCGAGGTCTTCGGTCCTCTGGACCGGATTGAGAAGTCTGTCTTCGGACATCAGCGTTCCAAAACTAGTGACCCGACCGACGCATCAAGTATCTTCCCTTCCCATGCTCGCGTCCAGCCTCGTCCTCGCCTCGTTTCTGTCCACGTACGCCGCGGTGGGCGATTCGCTTCCCGACCCCCTCGTGACCGCGAGCCCAGTGAAATCGACGCGGATCGACACGATCCAGATCGTGCGGCACGGCGCATTGGAAGGCGCCAAGATCGTCACCGCCGGAGACAGCCTAGCCTACGAGATCGCCGAATGGCTTCGCGACAACGTTCTGCATTCGCGCACCAAGGAATCCACCATCCGCAACCGACTGATCGCGAAAGAAGCGGACATGCCCGACTCCGCGCGACTGAAGGAGGCGGGCCGACTTCTGCGCTTGGAAAAATTCCTTGCCGAAGCCAAAGTCGACACGGTGCGTCTGCCCGACGACCGGCTCGCACTCCGCGTGGAGACCTGGGACCGTTGGAGCACGGGGCTCATAGCGAGCTTCAATCGCGCTGGCGGCGAAACCAGTTGGAGCCTGGGCCTGCACGAGGGCAACCTCGCCGGCACCGGCCAGGACGTCGGGTTCGCGTACACTTCCACCGCGCTGCTCAAAGGCTGGATCTTCAACTACGTCAACACCGCCATGCTTGTGCCGGGAGGACAACTTTCGGCAAGCTACACCGACCTCTCCGATGGACACGTTCTGTCCACCAGCTTCGGGCTGCCCAGCCGCTCCAAGTACCAGACCTGGGCGTGGCTGGTCGAGATGACCGACCAGACCAGCACACGACGGATCCTGGCAACCCCATCGGTGAAAGACCGCTTCGCAAGGCGGTACGGCGCCGACTTCACCGACGACGCGCTTTTCTGCTACGCGCCGTGGAGCCGGTACAACTTCACCCGCGCATCGATCTCCAGCCTCCTGGGAACCGACACCCGCATCGGACTGACCTTGGTGGCGGAATCGGAATTCGACAGCGCAGGTGCGACAAAAATCGGTTTCAGCGTCGATTCGGCCATGTACTCGGCGGCAAGAACCGACCCCACCTTGCTGATTTGGAAATCCCAAACTCCCATGCGCGACGACCTTCGATTGGGGTTCGCCCTCTCGTTCAAGGGGATCGACTACCAGCGTCGACAGAACTTCAACCAGCTCAAATGGACCGAAGACATCCCGCTGGGTTGGCAGGTTTCGTTCCAGGCCATGCTCAACATGGCATCCCGCGGCGACCTTCGCAACAACGGAGTGGTGCAAACCACCGCCAGCTGGACCAATCTCTACGGGA
>JBDKGS010000228.1:0-6964 GCA_039798065.1 Fibrobacterota bacterium
CCTTCTGGTCGTCGTCGACGGCGTAGAGGATATCGTCGATGAGTTTGGATTCGTGGCCACTGGCCTTGAGAGCCGCTTGGGCCTGCTTCATCTGCTCGATCAGCAGATCTTTCATGGATTGCTGGAGCTTGGTCAAATCGACGCCGACCCCATCGGCCTTTTTGGCGTCTTCGGCCCCGGACGCCAACAACGCCTTCAGGTCGACGATCTTCGACTTGGGGTCGGTCAGCGTTTGCCCGGCACCGATCAAGACGGTATCGGCCTTGATGGCGACGCTCAGACTCTCCTCCTGCACCTTGGCGTAGCCGTTCCCGGTCTTCACCTGCACAGATTTCGACGAATAGCTCAAACTGCCGCTAAGGGCGGCAACCGACAACGTTGCGTCCATGATCCACACTCCCCCACCTTTTGGCTCTTCCAAGCCTTTCGGCTCCCTCATGCTTCTTATCGACCCGTTGGGCGCGAATCTGTTGGGAAACCATTCGCAATGGGCCGCAAACCTCCGATTTTGGCAATTTTCAGGTTCTTGGTCGGAATTTCGACTCTCTGGATTCCAGCATTTTTGAGAAATGACACCGTTCTCGCTTCGATCGGGTAGCGAGGGCGGCGTTCCTCCGTTAAACTAGGGCGTCTAAACCCTCTTTGCCTGGTCACCGTGCCACGAGGTTTCTCGGGGCACCACCCTATACGTGGAAATCCAATGCATTCTCCTTTGCTCCCGATTTGTCTGCTCGCTGGATCCCTTTTTGCAGCCACCGTCCATGTGAACCAGGTCGCCTTCGACCAGAACGGCCCGAAAATCGCCGTGGTGGAGGCTTCGTCGAGCCTGGCAGGCAAGGCTTTCACGATCCTGCAAAATGGCCAGGTGAAGTTCACCGGGACTCTTGGGGCGGCGCAGAAGGTGGCCGATTGGAGTTCGCAAAGCTTCTACGAGGCGCGGTTCGACGCGCTCAAGACCGCTGGCACCTACACCCTGTCCGTGCAGGACAACGGGACAGCCACCTCGGCACCGTTCGCCATCGCCCCGGGTGGACTGATCGACGCGACCTACCCCAAGATCCTGGACTATTTCTACGCCGACCGTTCGACCACCGGCGACAACGCGGTGACGAAATTCGACGACGCCTCCGGCACCAAGTACGACGTCCACGGAGGCTGGAACGACGCCACCGGCGACGTCAGCAAGTACCTGAGCCATCTCAGCTTCGCCAACTACATGAATCCGCAGCAGATCCCGCTATCGGCGTGGGCCCTGGCATTGGCGGCGGAACGGATGCCCGCCTACCTCAAATCGAAGTCAATTTTTGACAAGACCCGCGCCGAAGCGCTTTGGGGCGCCGATTTCCTGGTGCGAATGCAGGATCCGGCCGGGTACTTCTACATCACCATCTTCGATGGCTGGAACGTCAAGAACACCCGCGAGATCTGCGCCTTCACGGGGTCGGAGGGCAAGAAGACGTCCGACTACCAGGCCGCCTTCCGCGAAGGGGCCGGAATGGCCATCGCGGCGTTGGCGCGGGTGGCCGCGTGGAAGCTCGACGGGGAGAAGACCAGCGCGTCCTACCTGGCTGCGGCCAAGAGCGGCTATGCCCACTTGAAGACCAAGAACGCGGGCGGTTCGTGCGCGTACTGCGACGACGGCAAGGAAAACATCATCGACGACTACACCGCGCTGCTGGCCGCCTCGGAACTGTACATGGCCACCAACGATGGACAATATCTGACCGACGCCCGCGAACGGGCTTCCCGTCTGGCAGGACGGATTTCGTCCGAAGGCTGGTATTGGTCCGACGACGCCAAGTCCCGCCCCTTCTACCACGCCGCCGACGCCGGACTGCCGTCCATCGCGCTGGTGCGCTTTTTGGAAGTGGATTCGGGATCGGCGAACGCCGACGTCCGCAACGCCCTCGCCACCCATCTGGCCTACCAGCTGCGCGTGACGAACAAGGTGGCCAATCCGTTCGGGTACGCCCGCCAGAACTTCAAGTACAACAACGCCGTGGGCGAAGGATTCTTCATCCCCCACGTCAACGAATCCGGATACTGGTGGCAGGGGGAGAACGCGCGTTTGGGTTCGCTTTCGGCCGCCGCCTTCCTGGCTGGACGATTTCTGTCCTACACTCCCGACTCCGCGTTCGGCGTCCCCGACTCGGTGTCGCGCTTCGCGCTGTCGCAACTGGACTGGGTGCTGGGGCGCAATCCCAAGAGCCTCTGCTTCATGGCCGGAGTGGGCCAGAAACAGGCGGCCGCGTACTACGTGAAATCCAACGGACATCGGGTGGGTGGAATCGTGAACGGCATCACCGGCTCCGACACCAAGGAAGACGGCACCGGCATCGACTACAAGGACTCGGCCAATTTCCCCGCCAATCCGCCGACCTACACCACCGGCCCCTGGTTCAGCTGGCGTTGGACGGAACAGTGGGTTCCGCACGCCACGAATTTCCTGATGGCCTTGGTGGCCATGAACGACGAGGTCCGCACCGGAGTGGTCGACCGAGTTGATGTGCGCGAGCGCAGGCGGATCGCCCCCAAGGCCACGTTCCATCGCCGCGGCGACCATCTGGAAATCGTACTTGCGGCCGCGGCGGCGACAGGATCCGTCTGGACAATTTCCGACCTGAAAGGACGGGCGGTCGCGAAACTGGAAATCGAGCCCGGACGTTCGACAGGAAGCGTCAAACTGGAACGCGCCACGCGCGAACTCCTGGTCGCCACCGGAAACGGATCGTCCGCGCTGCTTCTGCCCTGACTTCGTCCGGCGTGTCGCACCGGGCCCGGGCCTTCACACCTGCTGGATGGCCGGGCCTGGACGGAATTTGAACACGGACCCGCGACCCGCCGCGCCTTCGGCTTCGACGGCGCCACCCAGGCGATCGAGGATCCGCTTCACCACCGCCAGGCCGATTCCGTCGCCGGCGACATCCGCTCCGTGCAAACGGTGGAACAGGATGAAGAGCTTGTGCGCATGCTCCATGTTGAATCCGATCCCGTTGTCGGAGATCGTGTACCAGATTCCGTCATCGCGGCTCTCGGATCCGACCCTGATCCTGGCGCGCTCCACGCCAGCCGAAAATTTGAAGGCGTTGTCCAGGAGCATGCTCCACAACTGGCGAACCATCTCGGGATCGGACTGGCATTGCGGCAGGGCATCGACCTCGATGTCCACCGCAGGAGCCGACTTGAGCCTGATCTTCGCAGCACAATCCGTCGCGACCGAGGCCATGTCCACCGAAACCCGGACACAAGGTACCCGATCGATCCGCGACAACTCGAGCAAGGCCTCGATGAGGCGGCTCATCCGTTCCGATCCAGTTAGGATGCGGTCGATGGCCTGCCTCCCGGTTTCATCCAGAACTTGCGCATATTCCTCGCGCAAGGCTTGGGCGAATCCGCTCGCGGCGCGCAGCGGCGCACGCAGGTCGTGCGAAACCGCATAGGAGAACGTCTGGAGCTCCTGTCGGGCACGCTCCAACTTCTGCGATCGCTCGAGCACCCGGGCTTCCAATGCCTGGTTCAGCTTTTCCAGGTCCTTGTGGCGGCTGATGCGCTCATCGATGTCGCGGATGGATAGGAGCAGACGTTTTTCGTCGCCTACGACAAAGACCTTCGCGTACACCTCGGCCCAGAAGCCCTTGCCTACGGCATTGCGATGCCTCCAGACGAAATCGTGCGCTCCGCGCGCCAGCGCGACCTTGAAGTGGTCGCTCGACATCGCCTCGGTGTGCAGCAGACCGGTAGAACAGATTTTGCCAAAAGTCGCGCCTTTCAACTCGGCCGCGGTGAATCCGAACATGCCGGTCGCGGCTCGGTTCGATTCCAGAAATCGTCCATCGCGGGGATCCATCACGATCACCGCGTCCTGGATCCCTTCCAGGATGCCCGCCAGCCGGTCCCTGTCCGCCCGCGTCCGTCGATCGTTGTCGACGAGGGCGTTCACGATCCGACGCACGGCCTGGAACGCCATCGAACCAAAAATGGTCAACACCACCAGAAGATTCACCCAGTAGGCCGGATACCGGCTCGGATCCCGACTCGAATCCGCCACCAAGGTTCCGTTCAGGACCACGAACGCCGCGCAACCGACAAATATTGTCACGGCGGCCGCCGTCGAGAACCGGAAGGCGGCGGTGCGCATGGTGGCCCAGGCGATCACGATCGCCAGCGGGATCCAGAACGCGCTCTGGGAACTCGACCCCATGCAGACCAGACCGTTGGCGGCAACCAACAGGAGCGCGGCCACCAGATAACCGCTACGGATCCCGGCGGGCACCCACCGCTTGGCTATATGCAATGCGAGCAGCAATCCCAGTGCGGCGGCGGGGAGGTGGTTCATCCATGACGTGGTTCCGGTCTGGTGGTTGCGGAAGATCGCGATCGCGATCGACAAGGTCCCGAATACCCCGAAGATCCTCGTCGCATCCTCCACCAACACCTCGCGGATCGACCGGACCACCGGACTGTTTTCGATCGCTTCGGCACCATGTCCCGCGCGGCTCATCCTTCCGTTCCTTGGAAGACCGACGGGATCGAAAACGATGTCGATTCCTGGTCGACTTGGCTTCCTTGGGGGCGAGCCGGTCCGGGACGGAATCGGAAGCTGGCCCCTCGACCCGCGGTTCCCTCGAATTCGATCTCCCCATCCATCCGCTGCAGGATGCGCTTGACCGTGGCCAATCCGATGCCAAGCCCTTCCACCGAATTGTCGTGAAGGCGCTGGAACACCCCGAACAACTTCTCCGAATGGGCCATATCGAACCCGCACCCGTTGTCCGCGACGCTGTACCAGATTCCGTCGTCACGGTGTTCGGCTCCCACCACCACGCGAGGGGATTGGGCGCTCGCCGAAAACTTGAACGCGTTCGACAGGAGATTCGCCCAGATCTGTCGGACCAATTCCGTATCGGACAAACAATCGGGGAGTTCGCCGACGAACCAGGCGATCCGGGGCGATCCACCGGCCGCCCCGCCCGTTCGCATCGCCATTTCGAGCTCTTCGCAGCATTCGCGGGCAACGACGCCCATTTCCACTGGAACGCTGCAGAGATTCGTTCGATCGATCCGGGAGAGCTCCAACAGAGCGTCGATCAGCTTTCCCATCCTGACCGTTCCCGCAACGATCCGTTCCACATACATCCGACCCGTGGAATCCAAGGCATAGTCGCAATCTTCCTGGAGCACCTTCCCGTATCCGTTGACCGCGCGCAAAGGCGACCTCAGATCGTGGGCCACGGCGTAGGAGAACGCCTCGAGCTCCTTGCGAGAACGCTCCAAATTCGCGGTTCGTTCGGCGACTCTCGATTCCAGTCCCTCGTTGAGCCCTTGGAGCTCCATTTGATGTCGGATTTTGTCATCCACGTCGCGCACCGACACCACCATCCTGTCCTCGCCGGCAACGGGAAACACCCGCATCGCGGCTTCACACCAGAAGAGCTTTCCGTCAGGCCTTCGGCCGCGGCACACGAACCGTTGCGGTCCTTCCCACATCGCCGATGCCAAATGCGGCGACACGTCGTCTACCGTCCATGGGAAACGAACCCTGGAGCGACCATCCTCGCCTTCGAAATCAAGGGGACCCGTCAAGCCGAACATCGATCGGGCGCTGCCGTTTCGCTCGAGCAGCGAACCGTCGGGGATCGAATGCACGAAGACCGCATCTTGAAGCGCCTCGAACATCCCCGAGTACCTGTCGCGCTCGTGTGCCGATTGCGCCTCGCGGCCCACCAAACCGAGCACCAGACGCCGCAATGTCACGATGATGATCGTCGCCACCAGAATCTGGATCATTCCAAGGTTCAGCCAGTACGAGACATTTCCTGTCCCCAGATCCAGCAGGACATTGGACAACGCACCGAACTTGACCACCATCACCGCGATCGAGGCGAATGTCATCGCGGCGCCCGCGAGGAACCATCCCGCCACCCGACTCCCGAACAACATCCAGGTCATCAGGAGCGCGGTCGGAACCAGATATGCCGCAGGTGCCGAAACGCCATAGATCCGCAAACTGTTGAAGGCGACCACCAGCAATCCACAGATCAGCAAACCGCCGATCAAGGATGCCGAAAGTCGAACGCGCAATAACCGCAAGCCCAGCAGAAGAACGAGCAGGATCACCGGCGCGAGGAGTCCGATCGGCCTTCCGCCTACGCTCAAATCCCGCAACGCGGCGAATATCGACGCCACAGTTCCCAAAACGACGATCGCCACGGCGACGTCCTCGACCACTTCCTCGCGAATGTCGCGGATCGCCGATTCGGTCAAATGAGTGCGGTCCATCGAAGACGAGGATACCATTCCTCGCGACGGTTGGACCTCAAACGATCCGATCCGGATCGACGAGCACCTCCAACGGAAGTGGGTTACCGCAGCGACATCACCCGCTTCGTGATGGTCGCACCGCCAGCGGTGACCCGCACCAGGTAGGCGCCCGACTCCGATCCGGGCACCCGCACCACCCGACTCCCGAAGGAAGAGCCTTCCGCCGCCGCGCGGGTATTCCCATCCAAATCCATGATCTCGATCCGATCGATGCGCGATGCCGATTCCACCAGGAGTTCACCACCCCATGATTTGACGGAAATTGTCACGCCCGACCGATCGCCGGAACGCACGCCAAGACTCGGATCCACTCCCTTTAGCTTCCATTGCTGGTTGGTGGTGGCCCAGTAGCGGTATTGCTTGATCGCCGCCCCTTCGGTCGTGGACGTCGCTCCGCCATCCACATCCAGCGACTTGCCCGTGCAGGCGTTGAGGATCGAGTGGTACCCACCGCCCACGTCGGAAATTGTCCACTGCGCCGACGAACCCGTGTCGGGGCCCAGCACCAGGGCCGCCCCTTCTTCGGGCGCCCCGTCCTTCACCTGCAGCGACCTGCCGCCCTGCTGCAAGGCGTAGCGACCACCTCCTTTGGCGACGATCTTGAAGACTTGACCGGCCTTGCTCGAATCCGATGCCTGCACCA
>JBDKGS010000229.1:0-6963 GCA_039798065.1 Fibrobacterota bacterium
ATCGCTTTGGGGAAGTCGACCTTGCCTTTGGTCACCGAGAGCATGACAAAATTCTGCAGCACGATGCTCATCCCGATCGCGCTGGTGAGCGGAGCCAGCAGATGCGCCCCGCGCAATTTCCGGTAGGCGATGCGTTCGTTGAGCACGCCGAATCCCGCCGAGAACGCCATGGCCACCACGATGGCCACCGGCAACGTGAGGCCCACCGAAACCATTCCGGCGCTCCCGAGGGCTCCGAGTGCGTAGACGGCGCCGAACATGCCCAACATGAAGATCTCGCCATGGGCGAAATTGATCATGCCCAAAATGCCGTACACCATGGTGTAGCCCAAAGCGATGAGCGCGTAGATGGCACCGCGGGCCAAACCGTTGATCAGGATTTCCAGCATTGGGGGCAAAAAGTAATGCCCCCCGGAAATCTTCCGGGAGGCATTTGCCAAGTTTCGGATCGATTCGTCCGAAATGTCAAAAATTGGAAAGGACGAAGAAAACCATTCGAGCTAAACGGTTTCCGACGGAAGCGTTCAGCGGACCGCGAAGGCGCCGGAGCGGATGGTCCAGATGACAAAATTCGCCTTCTTCAGATCGCCTTTGGCGTCGAAGGAAATGTCGCCCATCAGGCCCTTCCAGTCCTGAGACCGCAGAGCCTCCGAGACCTTGTCGGCGTCGGTGGTCCCGGCCTTCTGCATGGCTTCCAGCAGGATGTTGGCGGCGTCGTAGCCGTAGATTGCGTATCCGCCTGCGTCCTGGTTGAACTTCTGCTTGTAGGCGGCCAGGAACGGCTTGGCTGCTTCCGACTTGTTGAAATCGGGGCCGAAGGTGATGAAGACAGAATCTGCCTTGGCGCCAATCGTTTTGATGAGCTCGTTGTCGTAGATGCCGTCGCCGCCCAGGAACGCACCCTTGAATCCGGCCTGGCGAAGCTGGTTGTAGAAGGGGCCGGCCTGGTTGTACATGCCGCCCCAGAACACCGCCTGGGCACCCGATTTCTGGATGGCCGAGATGGTGGCGCGGAAGTCCATTTCTTCGCTGGCCAGGCCGTCGAACAGTTCGATCTTGCCGGACTTGGCTTCGAAGGTCTTCTTGAACACGTCGGCGATGCCTTGTCCGTAGGCAGTCTTGTTGTGGATGACCGCGGCCTTGGTGATCTTGAGGCTGTCGAAGGCGAACTGGGCCGACACGTCGCCTTGCTGGTCGTCGCGACCGCATACGCGGAAGGTCTGCTTGAAGCCGCGTTCGGTCACCTGGGGATTGGTGCTGGCGGGTGTGATCTGGACAATTCCTGCCTGGTTGTAGACTTCCGAGGCGGGCAGCGAACAGCCAGAGTTGAAGTGGCCCACAACGGCCTTCACACCGGCCGCCACGAGCTCCTGCGCCACCGCCACGGCCTGGTTGGCCTTGCCTTCGTCGTCTCGCGAAATGGCCTCGAGTTTCTTGCCCAGCAATCCGCCTTTGGCGTTCCATTCGTCGATGGCCAATTGCGAGCCGCGAACCGGTGCGGTGCCGATTTCGCCGTCCGGTCCGGTCTGGACGCCGGCGAGGCCGATCTTGATGGTTTCTTCCTTCTTTTGGCAACCCACGAGGGCCCCGGCCGCGAAGGCGACGGTCAGAATACGACGGATGTTGTTCATGCCTACAGATATGCGAATTTGTCGCGGACTCGCAAAGGGCGATCCATGCCGATTTGAACGAAAACCGTTGGTGGGGATCTCGGCTCTGAGAATGGACATCCACTTGTCGATCGTTGCCAAGTCTCGTTTGGCGCCTTTTGACACGGTATCTTTCCACGTCTCTTGGCGACCGACACACGACATGGCCTGGTGGCACCGGAGCGATTGAAGACCTTGGTGTCGGAATCCGTCTGGGAGCGCGGCGGACAGCTGGTGAACGCGGGTGCCATCACGGTGCAGCGTTCCGCCACCAAACTCGGCGGGACAGTCGCCGACAAAGGCTACATGCCGCTTTGGGTGGAGGTGACACTTCCTGTCGGAGCCACCACGGTGCCGGTCTGCAAGCGCTGCGGCCCGAGCTGGTGCCTGCACGCGGTCGCGCTGTTGCTCAAGGCCTGGGAAAAGGCCGACCCGGATGCTCCCGCGAAACTGCCGGTTTTGATTCCTCCGCTCCCGCCAGCGGAAACGCCCGCGGTCAAGGGATCCCCGGTTCCTGTCGCTGGGCCCATGGTGGGCGATTGGTGGGCGCGGTTTTTGGAAGACGGTCCGGGTTGGTTCCAGCTCTCGCTGGGAGTCGAGATCGATGGCTTGGAAGTCGACCTGGTCCCCATCTTCCAGGCCATCCTCCGCGAAAAGTCGCTGGACATCCTGCGGGCCTGGTCGCTGACCCAACGCCCCTATCCCGTCAAGTTGCCCGATGGCCGCGTGGCTGGAATCCCAGCCGACCGGATGGCCCGCATCGTCCAAGCATTGGAAACCGTGCTGGAGGCCAAGGGCAAGCCTCGCATGTCGCGCATCGACGCGGCATTCCTGCCGGATCTTGGCATTCCGGAAACCGCATGGGGCAGGCCCGAGTCGTTGGACGGATTCCGTCGCAACTTGCGCGACCCGGGAACCATCGAACCGCTCGACGAGCCATCGGGTCTCCTCGCCACACTGCGTCCGTACCAGAAACTGGGGCTTGGTTGGCTACGGTTCCTGGCCGACCTGGGTCTGGGTGGCGTGCTCGCCGACGACATGGGCCTGGGGAAGACCGTGCAGACCTTGGCGCATCTGCTCGACGAGAAGGCGCGGGGAAGGATGACAAATCCTGTCTTGATCGTGTGCCCGACAAGTCTTGTTGCCAACTGGTCGCGTGAAGCGGCCCGGCTCGCGCCTTCCCTGCGCGTGGCGATCCACCACGGTCCCGAGCGAGGCGGCAAGGCGCTGGCGACCTCGGCCGACCTGGTGGTGACCACCTATCCATTGCTGGTTCGCGACGAGGCGTTGATCGCGGGGCGCGACTGGTCGTTGGCCGTGTTCGACGAAGCCCACGTGCTCAAGAATCCGCGAGCCCGCGTGGTGTTGTCGGCCCGGAGGTTGCGAACCGCTCGGCGGGTCGCGCTCACCGGCACACCCATGGAAAACCACCTGGAAGAATTGTGGTGCCTGCTCGACCTCGTGGTCCCGGGAATCCTGGGGACGCGGGGGCGATTCAACGAATCCTGGCGCAAGCCGGTGGAAACGCGGGGCGACACGGTCCGCGCCGGCGAGCTGGGGCGGCGCATCGCTCCGTTCGTTCTGCGTCGCACCAAATGGCAGGTGGCCTCGGAGCTTCCCGCCAAGACGGAAATTGTCCAGATGGTGGAGCTGGATGGTTTCCAACGCGACCTCTACGAATCGGTGCGGGCCGCCGCCGACCGCAAGGTGTTGTCGGAAATCGAGCGCGTGGGCCTGGAGAAGTCGGGCATGGTGGTGTTGGAATCGCTCCTGCGGTTGCGCCAGATCTGCTGCGATCCGCGCCTGCTCAAGGAAGGCGCTGCCGCGACCGCCGAAGATTCCGCCAAAATCTGTTGGCTCGCCGACAACGTACCGGAGATGCTGGAAGAAGGCCGCAGGATCCTGATCTTTTCGCAGTTCACGAGCATGTTGGCGCTGGTGGAGCGGCTCGTGAAGGAGATTCACGCACCGTACGCGCTGCTTACCGGCGACACCAAGGATCGTGGGGCCGAGGTGGACAAGTTCCAGTCCGGGGAGGCCACTGTGTTTCTGCTTTCGCTCAAGGCGGGCGGAAGCGGACTGAATTTGACCGCCGCCGACACCGTGATCCTGCTCGATCCGTGGTGGAACCCCGCAGCCGAAGCCCAGGCGGTCGACCGGGCCCATCGCATCGGGCAGGAACGGCCCGTGTTCGTCTATCGGTTGATCGCCCTGGGCACCGTGGAAGAGCGCGTGGCGGCTTTGCAGGAGCGGAAAAAGGATCTGATCAAAGGCGTGATGGAGGGCGCACCCTCGGCGATGCAATTGACCGCGGTCGAGTTGAGACAGCTTTTGTCACCGCTCGACCGGTGAGGCTTTAAGCGGACTTCTTTGGTTTCAAGGTGAGATAGCAGAGCATTCCCACCAGAGCCCAGAACACCGAGGCGATCCGCACCACCAGCACGATCTGGGCGCCGGCGTTAGCGGCCATTCCAAATTCGCGCATGGCGGCAGCGCCGACCGATTCCCCAAGGCCGACTCCGCCGGGGCTCAGCGGGATTGCGTTCACCAGCGACACCAGCGGAAGAACGGCACCCGCAGCGACCAACCCGACAGGTATCGACAAGACCTTCCCCGCGACCCATGCCGTGGCGATGTAGCAAGATTGGACCACGAACGATATGGCCAAGGCGGCGACGATCGTTTTCTTCGAGGTCGATCCTTTGGCGATGGGGCCGACAATTTTACGAAGGAAATGCAAAATTTTGTGACGGATTCCGGGCTCCGGATCCTTCAAGGAATGGAGGTATCGATCGATCTTGCGGGAGAAGGCGACCGTTAGAAGCTGTTGGACCACAAGCGTCAGTGCGATTGCCACAAACGGCCACAGGAGGCCGCGTGATTCCGGATTGATCAGGATCGCGATCACCAGATAGAATGACCAGGTCAAAAACAGTCCAGACATGCCCAGGATTCGATCGAGAGCCATGTTGCCCAGCACCACCCCGAATTCCGTGCCGCGTTTGGAGAAGATCCACCCTTTCACCAGATCGCCCGCGCCGTTTCCAGGCAGGCAGGTGGAGAAGAAATGGCTGACCAGGGTAAGTCTGGTCACCAATTCTTTGGTGATCGGAATTTCACTGGTCGAGAGCACAAGCTTCCAGCGCATGGCCAGGGAGAAGAACAGGATCCCGTGCAGCCCGATCGCAGCCAACATCCAGAATGGTTGGTCCTTGAGGGCATTGCCGAGTTGGACAGGATCGATCAGACCTTTGTGCCACAGAAACGCCAACAGACCGATTCCAACACCGATCTTGGCCGCTTCGGTGAACCAGCGGCGAAGTTTCGAAGGTGAAATAGACATCAGGGCTCGAAAGGTAGCGAAACCAACCCCGACCAGATTTTGGGATGGAAGAACGTGCTCTTCTGCGGCATCAGTTCGCCTTGACGGGCCACGGCCTCGATGGAAGCGATGCTGGTAGGGTTCACGAGCATCGCGAATTGACTGTTCGCGGTCCCGTCCAGGTAGTCCATGACCAGATGGCCTTCCATGATGGCCGTCACATGGGTGCCGTCGGCGTAGGTATCCGGATCGATTCCCAGCATTTCTTCCTGCACCACCTTTTGAAGCACGGCGAGGTCCAGTCCGCTCCACTCCTGGGAGTGTGGCGCGAAGGTTCCGAAGGCGCCTTTGGGGGCGTGGGCGAGCAGCACCACCTCGGAGCCTTTCCATCGCACCACGAAGCCGTGGTCGGTGTCGGCCACCGTCGCCAGCAAGGCCTCGGCGGCATCCACGCCGGCGTAAGGGAATTCCTCCACCGTGAACCGGGAAGACAATTTCTGCTTCAAGGTTTCGAACGCGAGTCCGGGGATATCCCTGTAGATGCGATGGATGGGAAGCACGACGAGTCCCGGGTCTTCCGTGTTCACGAGCGTGGCCAGAACGCCGTGATGACGATTTCCGTCAGGGTCGCGCTCCGACCAGATCCTGCGGCCGGTTTCCCAGCGGTGGTGTCCGTCCGCGATTTGACAGGTCTTGTCCGAAAGCGCCTTTTCCAGAAGCCCGATGGTCCATGGGTCGTCCACCACGTAAAGGCAGTGCTCAACCGAATCGTCGTCCAGGAATCGCGCCCAGGGGCCGGCCTCGATGACGGATTCCGTCGCCTTCTCCACGGTGCGGTTCGGATCCGTGTAGAGCAGGAACACCTGCCCGGTGAAGGTGCCGATTTTCGTCGCGAGGGAGTAACGGTCCTCCACGGGTGCGGACAAGGTCTTCTCGTGCGGGAGCACCGATTCCTGTTCGGAGCAGGTGCAATGCACCGATGCGACCAGACCCGTGCGGGTATAGCGGTTGTCGAGCCCCCCGACCGTCGCGGTGAAGGTTTGCCTGTACAGATAGAAGCAAGGCTTGTCGTCGCGTTTCAGGATACCTTCCGCCAGCCACCTCTGCCAGATCTCGGCGGAGCGATCGTAGACGGATTTCGGTGCATCGCCCGGTTCGGCCTGGTTCAGATCGACACGGATGAAATTGAGCGGATGGCGCTGGTAAAGCTGTTTTTGCCACGCCGGGGGGATGATGTCGTAGGGTGGACAAGCCAACGCGGAAAGGTCTGTGCCGGTCTTTGAAAGATCGTAGCGGATGCCGCAAAAGGGCTTGACGATCGCCATGGGTTCTCCTCGCTCGTTCCCTCTATTTTACAATCTGTCCGACGCGATGTGTTGCGCCGTGACAATCCTGTTTGGCGGAGTCTGTCAGCCCTTTGCCAGAAACCAAAGTGCAGCCCAGATCTTGGCATCGACCAGGAGGCCTTCCGCCTGCCGTTCCATGAGCCAGGAGTGGACCTGACCGAGAGGGATCCGAAACACCTGGATCGATTCTTCGCCAGGAATTCCGCCACCCTCTCCGACCTGCTCGAGTTCCTCGGCAAGCACCAATTGAACGGTTTCGCTCGTCAAGCCTGCCGAGGTCGGTGTCCGGCAAATGAGGGTCAATTTTCCTGCGCGCCAGCCCGTCTCTTCTTCCAGCTCGCGTGCTGCCGCCACCAATGGATCTTCTTCCCCGTGGTCGCCTACAAGCCCTGCGGGAAGTTCGATTGCTTCCGCACCAAGAGGCACGCGAGGTTGGCGGACCAGCAAAAGTTCGCCTTGCGGAGTGGCCGCCATGATGGCAACCACACCGGTGGCGTTGCGACGACGCACGAATTCCCATCCGTTGTGCCGCACCATCTCCAGCCACTTGCCCTGCCAGGCGACCTCGTGCATGGACTTACGCCTCTTCCTTCTTCTTGCGGGGCACGCGAGGCGTGATGGTCCCGTCGACCAGACGGAAATTGAC
>JBDKGS010000230.1:0-6947 GCA_039798065.1 Fibrobacterota bacterium
ATGAGCTGGACCAAGAAGGTGAATCATCCTTCCGAAGTCCTGCAAAAGGGCGACACCGTCACCTGCATGGTCCTGTCGGTCGACAAGGAAAAGCGTCGCATTTCCTTGTCCCTCAAGGCCATGGGCGAAGACCCCTGGAAGGGCGTGCCCAACCGCTTCCCCCTGGGCAAGCAGATCGAAGCCCCCATCGCGCGTCTTCTCGACCGCGGCGTGGTCCTCGAACTCGAAGAGGGAATCGAAGGCTTCGTTCCGTTGTCGAAGCTCACCGAAGAGCAGATCAAGGTTCCGGCCGACGCCTTCCGCGTTGGACAGACCATCAAGGCCACCATCGTCGAGCACGATATCGAAACCCGCAAGCTCACGCTTTCGTGCATCGATACGTCCACCGACTGGCGCACCTACGTCCAGGGCAGCCGTCCGGACGACAGCCGCACCACGCTGGGAGACATCTTCCGCGCGGCGCAGCAGAACCAGTAAGATCTTCGCGAGGCGCTAAGCCTCGCGTCGGTTGCTGAATAGGGCCTCTCTCGACATCGCGTCGGGAGAGGCTTTTTGTTTGTGCCGCATTGCCGACAATTTTTGGCGGATACGAAAATGCCCCGAGCCTGATGGTCGGGGCTTTCGCATGGACGTCAGATTCCGTCGGAGTGCCCGGATGCGTTCCGGATCCTTGTCGACGGAAGAATGTGGGAAAGGGGGGGGGGGCGGGAGCGTGGGCTAATTGCCCAGAGCTCCGGTCCGAGGGGTCAACCGGCGTACATGGCGCTCAGCAACGATGCGTAGGCCTTGCGGTAGGTCCAGGCCAGGTAGAGGTTCAGCGCACCGAACACACCTGCGAAGGGAAGTCCGGTGGGCTCCAGGTAGATGTGGAAGAGAATGCTGTTGACGAGGAAGGGAAAGATCACGACCAGCGCCAACGGAACGAAGCGGTTGGCCAAGCACAACACTCCGGTGAACAGCTGGGTTACGAAGATCAGCGTCATCATGTAACCCGATGCAGCCAAGGCCTCGTTGAACGCCTTCGCTCCGGCGCCGAGTTCTGGGGGAGGAGTCATGGGGTTCAGGAATCCCATCAGGCCGAAGGCGAGGAAGGCGAGTCCGAACACGATCCTGAGTCCGGTGTTCACGATTTTGGAAACGGAGCGCTTGGCTGGCTGACTAGACATTTTCTGTCGTTTCGTTCGAGGTTTGATGGATGCGGTTCGATGATTGTTCAGGTCTTGGGTTCGACTGCCTTGGCGAGGGCCGCGAGCCCTTTCTCGAAGTCCTTGCCGACGAATTTCTCGCTGTCGAAGACCAACGAAAAAAGCTTCATGACGAAGCCATTGTTGCCTTCCATGCTCCATGTGACAAGGGTGCCGCTGGATTGGGGTTCGAACCGGAAGGTCGCCGTGTTGGTGGCTTTGAAAGGTCGCAGGAATTCCAGCCGCAGGACGATTGAGTGCTCTGGTTCGCTGGAAAGGACTGTCATTCGACCGGCTCCCGCCTTGTTGTTCCCTTTCCAGGCGTAAATGGCGCCTTTGCCGGCTTCCGGTCCCAGGTATTCTCGCGTCAGGTTGGGATCCAGCCCTTCCCAGGGCGACCATCGGATCCATTGCCGGAAATTGTCCACAAGTGGCTGGATCGATCCGGCGGGGGCGGCGATGATCAGGTTGCGTTCGATGCGGAAGTCCGAAGGCCTCTTTGCGATGACCAAGCACAAGAGGAATACGGCGACCACAAGGATGATTAGTGCGATCATGGATTGGCGCTCCGGGTTTAGGCCTTTAAGCTGATAAATTGGCTAAACTGAATTTAGAACAACGAGAATGAGTCGCATTAGAAAAGCTCCTGTCGCCATTGTTGGGGGGGGGGGCGGTTTTTCGCCAGCTTGAGGGCCAATTTGAGGTTCTGTGCGTCGCACTCGGCATTTGGTGGAAAATTCGCTCAGGAACCATTGACGAATGGAGAAACTCGCCTATATTTTCCTCTCTCAACGCAGCTGTAGCTCAATTGGATAGAGCACCTGACTACGGATCAGGAGGTTTGGGGTTCGACTCCCTACAGCTGCACTTTCCCACCCCAATGGGAGGTTCGATATGAGCGTGTCCGAGACCCTCGAAACTGTTCTCGAAAAGGTCCGGAGTCTCGTTCAGGCGGAGTCAGTGATCGGTCAGCCTATTCAGGCACCCGATGGCTCGACGATTGTGCCTGTCTGTCGGATTACGGTAGGCTTTGGCGGCGGTGGTTCGACCAACTCCGGCAAGGAAGGCGTCGGCACAGGCGCTGGCGCGGTGATCACACCGGTCGCCTTTTTGGTCCTCCGCGCTGACAAGGTCGAAATTTTGCCGATGGATCGCGACTCGTGGCAATTCGGCAAGATCGTGGATTTCCTTCCCGACCTGGTCGACAAATTCCGGAAAAAGCCGGCTGCGGAAAAGCCCGCAGGCACTTGATTTTCCCCCTTTACGGGGAAGGCCTGTCGCCTTACATTTTCTCTCCTCGAAAGCGAATCCGGAAACGGAAGAGCGGTCGAAAAAATCGGGGTTGTAGCTCAGTTTTGGTAGAGCACCACAATGGCATTGTGGGGGTCAGGGGTTCGAATCCCCTCAGCTCCACTCGATTGCAAAGAAGCCTTCGGACTAACCTCCGAGGGCTTCTTTGTTTTGGGGCAAAGCGGCTGTGGAAGTGATCGTGCGAGGCATGGAGGTTGTAGCTCAGTTTTGGTAGAGCGCCAGTCCGCGATCGTTGTGCAGGTAGGGATGACAGCCTGTTTGAATGGCTTCGCTAATCCGGTTTGACGACGAGGAGGCGCACCGTTCGTGGATGCGCCGACGAGAAGGCGGGCCGGAGGAGCAAGCCAGGCAAATGGGATGGCGCCCGCTCCGGTGCAATGACCGTGGACAGGATGGCATTGTGGGGGTGAATCCCCATTAGCTCCACTCGATTGCAAAGAAGCCTTCGGACTAACCTCCGAGGGCTTCTTTGTTTTGGGGAAAAACGGTGACGGACAGCCTGCAGATTCTGTCTACAGGATTGGGTCCATCGGGATCAGGCTCCACAGCCAGAGTTTGAGCCGCTGCCAAAACGACAGAGATCGATCGCCTTCGCCACTCGAGGCGTTCCAGCTGTTCTCGGGAAGCATGTCCTGTTCGATCGCGTCGGCGGCTTCCTTGGCGAGCTTGAGACTAGGCATCACCACGGCGGCTTCGGTGTTCAGATTTTGACTGCGGGGATCCAGGTTGTAGGTTCCCACAACCAGAATCCGACGATCGATTACGGCGGTTTTCGCATGAAGGACGATGATGGGCGGATGCTCCCCGAACTGGGCATAGCGCTGCAGAATCCGCGTTCTGTTTTGGGGGTGGGGTTTCAGCTCATGTACTTCGATCCCAGCCGCGAGGATTTTGTCTCGTTGCTTCTGGTAACCACTGACCGCGTAGTGGTTGTCGCTGTTGGCGGCGGAATTGGTGCTGATACGGACCTTCACGCCACGCTTGACCAGGGAGGCGAACAAGGCCAAGGCCTTGGGGTCTAGGACCAGGTACGGACTCTGAATCAGGACTTCGTGCTGCGCCGAATCGAGGAGTGCCGCCAACGCGCTCGTGACCACTCCACCACCGCCTAAACCTTGGGTTCCGTCGTTCTTGCCAGGGGCATCGCGGATGTACTTCGCGTCGCAGAGATCCATATCGTGAAGCAGATCGGGAACCCGTCGGGGCACATCGAGAATGCCTTGCTTCATCTGCGGCGAGAAATGGGTCGTATCGTCCCAGCGCGCCAGAAGATCGCGACCGATGGAATCCACTGCCGAGGAGGGGAGAGTCGCCGCCTCCTTGACGAGAATGCTGGAGACGGGAACGCTGAGCGGACTGTTCCAGTGTTCGGTAAAACCGTCGCGGATCTGTTCGACCGCAGGACCAGCCAAAAGGACATCGCGATCGCGGAAATTGAATTCGGGATCGAAGTCGTAGTATTCGTCGGCCATGTTCCGACCGCCCACCACGGCGGCCCGGTTGTCGACAATAAATGTCTTCTGGTGCATGCGCTGGTTCAGGTCCCGGAAATTCGTAAGGGCGGTCCAGATACGTTTCCAGAGCCCCACCCCCAGGGTGTTGTTGGCGTTGTAAACGCGGATCTCGACTTTGGGATGGGCGTCCATGGCCAACAACAGCTCGTAGGGCTTCTCCAGCATGAGGTCGTCGACCAGGATGCGGACGTGGACACCCCGGTTCGCGGCTTGAAGCAGACCCGCCAGCGCCAAGCGTCCGACATTATCTGTCGACCAGATGAAGTACTGGACGTCGATGTTTTGCTTGGCGTTCAAACCCAGCCACCCGCGGATGCGCAGCGCGTGCTCGCCCTTGTCCATCACAAAGGCTGAGGACTTCCCCGAATCGCGTCGGAGGATTCCGTCGACCGCCGCGTGCCAATCCTTGACCAATTCCGCCTCGAGGAGCGCGGCCGGATCCTTGGTCGACTCGCCTGTTGCTGAGACCAGATCGGAGGAGAATGGAGCGGGTGATCGCGCAGCGCCGGGGACGCTCCCGATGCAGGCGAGAGCTGTCAGGAGGAGAGGGGCGAACCTGGATGATGTATTGCGCGTCGGCATGCGTCACGAAGCTAGGAATCGGCGAAACCGGAGCGGGATCGATTGGAGAATGGAGTCAAATTATGACTCCTGAATAATCCCGCTACATAACAATACCTGCAAGTCGAACTACTATCCGTCCGGTTCCAGGCCGGTCTCCACGCTGAACCTCCTCGTGTCGATTGCGATTTCCAGCCTGGCGACTTTCTCCAGGCGTCTACGGAACCGTTCTTCTGCCGAGTACTGAGCGCTCAAGTAGGTCTTGACCAGATCCCATGCAAGCGCCGTACCGGTGACAAGCGCACCAAGGCACATGATGTTCATGTCGTCGTCTTCCACACCCTGGTGCGCGGAAAAGCATTCGGTGACAAGGGCCGCGCGAACGCCGGCGATCTTGTTGGAGGCGATGCAGGTCCCGACACCGCTTCCGCAGATGGCCAGCCCCCGCAGGACTTGGCCATTGGCCACAGCCCGGGCGAGTGGCGCCACGCAATCCGGATAATCGTCGGTGGGGTCGAGGAAATCGGCACCGAAATCCACAACCCGACACCCGGCGGCGCGAAGACCCCTGACAATTTCTGCTTTCAAGACGAACCCGCCATGGTCGGCGGCGATGCCGATCCGGTAAACCTTAGACCAAGCTTCGAGGGGATGGGTCGTCCGGGAATCCCTATCCAAGGAGTGGCCTGCTGGCCTTCGCGGACGGGTGGAACCCGGATGAGCCGAGGTTGGAGGAAGCATGGGTGTTGTCAAATTCTGTTGTCATTCGCGTCTCCGTCGTGAAGCGGTTCCCGCTTTCGTCGCGTCCGTATGGCCGTTCACCACTGATCGTGTCGTTGGCGGGGGAGTGGGCGTACTATGCGGACAATTTCCGTGCGATTTCGGCGACATGCCGACCTTGGAAGCGGGCAGCCTCGAGCTCGTTCTCGCTGGGAAAACGTTCGCCCGTCGGTCCGGCGGTTTCGAAGAGGGCTGCCTCCAGGTGGACCGGCGATGGGTAGGTCCCCGATGCCGAATTGACGTTGCGGATATCGCGTGCAGTAAATTGGATGCGACTCATGAGGATGGGCTGGGCGTCGGGGTTCGCAGAGAGGTACAACCTCGATCCGTCGTGCGAGGGCGAACATCCTGGATGTGACACGACGGAATCTGTCATTTTCTGGATCCGACTTCGTGTCTTCTGGCACGTAGAGATTTTCCAGGAGCAGATGGAAGGCGGTCGTCGGGTGCCGTGTCGGACACGCGCCAAACAACCCCGCCCAGATCGTCGGCCACCAGGAGACGCCCGTGCGCGTCGATGGCCAGGCCCGATGGGCGTCCCCGCACCACATCGTTTGAATCGACAAATCCTGTCATGACTACGATGGGATCGGCGGACGGAGATCCGTCAAGGAACGGAACGAACACGACTTCGGAGCCAACTTTTCCTGAACGGTGTCGGTCGACGAAAATGCCGGCGGCGAACTGGTCGGTTTCACGCGTGCCCTCCGAGGTGACAAGACCTGTCATGGCTGGGGCGTGTGGCGATATTTCAGATCGGTCGGAACCAGATTGGTTCGGCCGCTGCGATTCAAGCGGATTTCGTGCGTCCGGTGGCGCGAAGCGGCAGTAGACGCATCGTCGCAACGATCCGGGGTGGACGGATTTCAAGGAGTTGGTCTGGCTGTATTTGAGTTCCCCATCCGTTTTCTCCACGATCGAAGTCCAAAGGATGTCGCTGCCTGGCCCCCAGACCAAACCCACCGGAGATCGCAGGTCGTGCCCCAGGCTGCTGACTTTTCCGTTCGAGCGCTCGATTTCGATGATTGTGCCGGGGCTGGCTTCCCCCACGATGTTTTCCGCATCGGTGGGAGTGGGCTGCGTCGCAGCGTAGATTCTGCTTCCATCCTTGTTGGCAACGATGCTCCGGAGTCGGGATTTGTCATTGGAACGCGCTACGGTCGCGACGCTCCTTTCCGAGCTGGAAGCGATTTTCGTCGATCCTGTTTCATACTTGAATCGAAGGACTTTGCCTCCAGTGGCCACGTAGAATTCATCTCCAACGAGCGCCATGCCGGTTGCCGCATCCTTTTGCTCCAGGAAGACGGTTCGTACATCCGAGATTCCGTCCTTGTCCGCATCGCGAAGCAATGTGATGCGGTGGTCGGGTTGTGTCGAGACGGTCCAGTCCAACCATGCATGAATTCGTGAACAAATCGTGGGCTTGCCGGCAGGGGAGGATTCCGCGACCAGGAGATCGCCGTTGGGAAGCATGAAAAGTTCTCCCGGATGGTCCAATCCGCTTGCGTAGACGGTGGGGACGAGCCCTTTCGCCGTTCTTGGCGTTTCGCCGATCGGCCAGCCCGCGGCGAGCGGGGCGTACGCCGCAGAGGTTGCC
>JBDKGS010000231.1:0-6945 GCA_039798065.1 Fibrobacterota bacterium
CCGTATCCGTCGCACCACCCGCGCCACCGGTATCGCCAGTTTCTGTCGTGCCACCCGAACCGCCCGTTTCGTCGGCGCCGGTCGTTCCACCAGAACCGCCGACATCACCCGTATCCATCGCACCACCCGCGCCACCGGTATCGCCTGCTTCTGTCGTGCCACCCGAACCGCCCGTTTCGCCGGTGCCGGTCGTTCCACCAGAACCGCCGACATCACCCGCATCCGTGGCACCACCCGCGCCACCGGTATCGCCAGTTTCTGTCGTACCACCCGAACCGCCAGTTTCGTCGGTGCCGGTCGTTCCACCAGAACCGCCGACATCACCCGTATCCGTCGCACCGCCCGCGCCACCGGTATCGCCTGCTTCTGTCGTGCCGCCCGTATCACCCGTTGCACCAGCGTCACCCGTATCCGGTGAGGTACCCGCTCCTTCTAGCGGGGTTTCCGGAGCAGGGTTTGCAAGAGTCCCGTTGGATGTGTACAAGCCGTAGGATGGCTCCGAACCGGCACCCAAATCCAAGATCACCGCGGGGCCTGCCGCTCCCGATTCGGAACTCGCTTCGCCGCCTGTCGGTTCGCTTGTCGCTTCTTGAGGATTCGGCGTAACCGTCGACAGCGGATCGAGAGGATCCCCGGTTATCCCACCCAATGCGTCGGACATTTCTCCCTCCCCCTCCCACTATGCTCCCGCTTAAGCTATCGGAAGAAAAGGAGGGGAACTTTAGCGACTTTTGAAAAATCCCAAAAATCGAAACAAAAACGGGGGAGCTTTCCTGCCCCCCCACAAGCAATTCCCTTCAACCAAAGGCGCGCGATGCCAAGGATTGGTTCGCGCATCGGTCGAAGTTCAGGTCAAGCTTCGGGCGCTCAAATCCAACAGGGCATCGATCACGCCATCGCCAACATGGTGCGCGTCTCGGCTAGAACGCGCTCCGCTTCGGCAACCAATCCGGGGCTGACCAGGTTGCGACGCGAACCATCGATGAGGTCTTCAAGAACCTTGCAGCAACTGGACATTTCTTCACGTGCCTTGTGCAGATCGACCATCGCTTGGGAAAGCAATCCCGCTGCATCGCTGCCTGCCATATCCAGAACAAAACTGCAATCGATGTCGCCGACCCCGCAGGGAAGCGTGAGTGTGGAACTGGGAAACTCGGGTGAGTCCAGCTCTCCGTAGACGATCATCGGCGGGTGGTAGGTGAGCCGACCGAATTTCTCCTCCAACGCCGGAATCGCTTGTCCCACCGCCGTATTGAGGACCTCCTTGAGAAGGCCCCCGAATTCGGGACGAAGCGCGCGTAGGTCAGATTCCGTCATACCCTCGCTCCATGCTCCGATCAAACCCGCCGCGGTGGATTCGTCCATATCCAACACGAAATCACCTTGGACGATTCCCGTGAAATGGATCATGGAGACCAGTCGATGACGCGGAGAAAACGTGCCGCGGCAGGGATCGAGATCGTCCAGCACGATTTCCATGCCGAGCATATCGCGAAAACAGTCGCGAACGGCTCCAGCGAAACGCGTCGTCTGCCCTACGAGGATTTCCGGATCCATCATGACACACCCCACTTCGTCAGAGCCCAAGAAAGGCTCGAACAAAAACGAAGACGTCAAACTCCCTCATGGAGCCCGAAGATATTTTCGCGATGCCACAGAATGCAACCGAAAAACCCGTTTTCAAGTCCAGGTTTTCACAAGGCTTTCACAAAACCAGGGACGTATCCGCTCGGGCCAGATCGCTACCCCGAATGCTGGTATTGGATCGCGTACCATCCTGGTACCCGATCACCAGAACCAGTTTGCCGGTGTCGTTCAGGACCGAAACCGGCACCTTGAAGAAATTCTCGGCTTCGGTCGCCCATGCGAACGACCAGACAGAATCCGACAACCCGCCGGTTCCCCTCGCCTGGATCGTGGCGACGGCGGCTACGGGGTTGCGCACTTGCACCAACGACCACCAGGCGTTGCTGCCCTCCTTGACATGGAGGGAGGGTGGCCCATCGGAAAGGCCGTCCAGGAATGCGGGACAGGCGACGAACCGCCAATGACCGGAATAGCGCCCTGCTTGCGCGCCCATCAAATCGGTGGCGGGCAAACCGCCCAGATCGATCCCGCAATAGCCGTCGGGGCATTTATCGACGATGCGCACGATGGTCGATTTCCATCCCACCGCGGTCCTCGCCTGCACCTGTACGCATTGCCCGCAAACCCGGCCGCCGTTCCATTGCCCGCGCAGGTCGTTCGGCAGCGAGTTCACCTGGATCGCCGCGAACCGGGTGATGCCGGTGGCTCCGTAGTTGCACGCGCCACCCTTGCTGGGATTCGCGTTTTCGACCCCGCCATAGGTGGTGACGTCTCCCCAACCGTCGGTATCCGACACGATCGGAGCGGTGGGCGTGGCCGCGTCGCAGATCCCCGAACACGCACCCGAGGTATCCAGTCGAGGCCTGACAATTCCTGTCGTATCGGATCCTTTCGCGGGGACGGTGTCGACGGAATTCGAGCCACAAGCTACGAGCAGGAACGGTAACGCCACCAGGTCCCATGGATTCGGCATGCGAAAAGCGAGTAGGTGTCGATGCAAAGGAGCTACCGACGTTTCAAGAAGACGGGATTGGAGTAGAACCAAAGGTTGGATCGGGCCTTGGCGTCGTTGTTGGGATATTGGAGATCGTCGCTGAGGGGATTCCCCGACGCATCGGTCAGACCCGCCGAGGCCCTTGGCACGGAAGTGCCACGGATGCGGAAGTATCCCGAACGATCGGTGGGCTGCCGCCAAACCACCTCGTGCCACCCATCCTTCGCAGTCGCAAGGCCGCCGACCGACAGGGAAGCGACCACGGAGACACCACCGACAGAATCCGTCGAGTAGTCGGGATCGGAGGAGGCTACGGGCGATCGGAAGCCGCCGCGGATCAGATCCACGTGGTCGACCACCGGAACATCACCGAGTGCGTTGCGGGTGGGGACGTGGAAGCGGACCAGGACATCGACGGAATCGCGCGTTGTGGTCAATTCCTGTCCCATCGAGGCGGTTCGATGTCCGTCGTCGAGTTCGAACGCGAAGCTGTCGACCAGATCGCCCATGACCGCCACCGTGGCACCCGATCTCAATCCCGCCAAGATGCCGGATTCCGTCCGACTGGAAATACGAGTCAGGTTCTTCGCGTATTCACCCGGGTAGTGATCGGTTCCGGAAGCCCAATGGAAATCGGAGTTCGCGAACACCCACACGCGCCGGCCTTCGCTCCACAAGGCATCCATGCCACCACCCACCCTGGCCAACAAGCGATCGACCCCGCCATGGGTGCGTGCGTCCACCACCAGGGCAGGAGACAGCGGCGTGTAGCTGTATCCCCCTCGCGCTGCGCCTTTCTGGTGGCCAGGAATCGCCTCGATTCCCAGGAACACGGCACCTCCGGCATCCTGGAAATCGCGCAGATCCTGGATGCGCGCCCGCAGCAGACGCGATGGATGGTTGATCACGATCCAACTCGAGTCGCCATGGTGTTCACGAAGCCATCGAGCCCCCGCCAACGCCTTGGCGTGGGATGAGCTTCTGTCCTTTCCGGACGCGTCGCTCCAGCCTGCCCCTTGGGTGTCGCGGTCGGCATCGTCGAAGAAGAACTCGAACCGGGAGATGGGGTCCGGGTCGGACGCGATGATCCCCACGGATGCGTGGTCGTGGGCGGGAACGTTCCATTCCAGACCTTGGAACAGGAATCGTTTGGGATACACCTGACGTAAACTGTCTACCGCCGGCCACGAAAAGTCTCGAAGCGACTTCCATCGCCACATTGCCTGCTCCAGCTCCCGCCCGAACCGGTCCCGGTCGAATGCGCCACCATGCTCGGAATTCGCGAACCAATCCAGCCCGAAACCCGATGTTGTGCTGTCCCGCATGGGATTACCGTTCGCGTCTCGCAGCGCATAGGTGCCTCCAAAGGCGTGCGCGGCGACATCGTCGAGATCGTGCGAGCCGTCCGTAAGGTAGGTGTGGGTGTGGAAATCGCCCGCCACGGACACACCCCGCTCAAGCTCCACGACGATGACGGAATCCGTCGCGACGCGGACGGTGCGCGAATCGATTCCGGACCATCGCACGCTGAGGCTCTCGGGTACCGTGGGCCGCACCGCGCCTCCCGCCAGGCGCACGCGCGGCACGGCACGGACTTCCACGCCGCTTCCTATTTTGAACACGCTCCAGATCGACTGCCGTCCTCCGCTCCCCGTGCGGATCCAGCCGAAACCGATCGGGATGTCCCGGGCTTCGATGCGGGCGTCGCCGGTCGCCAACAACCGCGTCGTCCCAGCGGGCGAAATCCATTCGAATTTCTCGACAGATCCTGTCAGCACCAAGCCGCTTCCACCACGTACTTCCGGGATGGGTGCCACCGAATCCTCTGTAGCCTCGACCCCGGGAAGCTCGAATCCGCCATCGCTACCGGACCATGCCGTTCTGCCGGAAATCGTACCGACGATCCTCGCTCCAATCACTGGCCTTTCGGTCCCGGCCTCGACGACCCGGCCAGCAAGAGGTGAAAACCCGCCCGAGGCGAAACCCGTCGACAACAAGGCCAAGACAAAAAACGACATCGCCCGCCTTGCGCAACCAGCCCTGGCCGAGTAGGCCAATGCCATCGCATATGGAAACCGGGCGCTCATCCACTGGAATCTAATCCCCTGTTCAGCTCCTCGCAGCAAGAAGGCCAGCACACCGGCACCCACAGGTAAAAGTCCTGTCACGAGGTCATCCACGACGATTTTGCCCACAACACTCGTTGTAGGTTTGAAGAGAACCTTTCTCAAACCGCTCATTACAGGAGCCCTTACGCAATGGACTCGACACTTTTATTCCCGTTTACCGATTACTGGTGGTTTTACGCCGGATTTTCCGTATTCATTCTCGGCTTGCTCGCCTTGGACCTGGGCGTGTTCCACAAGGAAGCCCATGTAGTCTCGGTGAAGGAATCCTTGGGCTGGAGCGCCGTTTGGATCAGCTTGGGACTCGCCTTTGGCGCCGCGTTGTGGATGTACGCACGTTGGCGTCTTCCCCAGGTCGAACACTTGATGGCGATTCCGGGATTCGACCCCATCGCCGCCGCGAACCAAGTGGGTCTTGAATACCTGGCCGGCTATGTGGTTGAAAAGGCCCTTGCGGTCGACAACATCTTCGTGATCGCGATGGTTTTCGCGTACTTCCACGTCCCGGCGCTTTTGCAACACAGGGTGCTGTTCTACGGCATCCTGGGGGCGCTGGTGTTTCGCGCCATCTTCATCGCCCTGGGCGCATTGCTCCTGCAATACCATTGGATCCTGCTTTTGGCCGGTGCCTTCCTGATCTTCACAGGGATCAAGATGCTGGTCGCCGGAGAATCCAAGCTGGAGCCGGACAAGAATCCTCTGGTGAAACTGGTGCGCAAGTTCGTGCCTGTCACCAGCGGCTTCGAGGGCTCCAAATTCTTTCTGCGCCGCGATGGCCGTTTGTGGGTCACACCGCTGTTCGTGTGCCTGGTGTTCATCGAGGCGTCGGATATCGTCTTCGCCATCGATTCGGTTCCCGCCATCTTCGCGCTCACCAAGGAGCCCTTGATCGTATTCACCTCCAACATCTTCGCGATCCTGGGGCTGCGCTCCATGTATTTCCTGTTGGCCGGGATCATGGACCAATTCCGCTACCTGAAGGTTGGCCTCGCGCTCATCCTCATGTTCGTGGGCTTGAAAATGGTCTGGCTCAACGACGCCTTCGGCGGCAAGTTCCCGATCGGATTGTCGCTGGGAATCATCGGCGGCATCCTGGTGCTTTCCATCGCGGCTTCGAAGTTCATCCCCGAGCGCAAAAGCTCCCACTGACCTGGTTCGAGATGGGCTACGGCAGCCGTTGCCTCTGCCCAGATTTTGGCGCCCTCGGTTTCGGGGGCGTTTTCGTTTCCAGGCCTTTGAACCAGACGTCGAGCATGCCGTCCACAAAATCCTCGCGCGCGGCCTGCGACGAAATATCCACGCCCGTGCGTTCGTGGGGCAGCAAGACCTCCATCGCCAACCCCGCGATGCTCATCATCAACGCGCTCGCGATCGTCACCACCGGAACACCCGGCCTCCGCAGCTCGCCTCGACAAATTCCGTCTTCCAGGATCCCGGCCAGGATCCCGATGTTCCGCGCCACCCGACCACGCAGGACCTCCCCGTGCTCCCCTGGGTTCTGGATGGCTCGCCGGAACCACGGCGCGATGGGGCGATGCGTGTCGCAAACCAGCCTCATCCAGGTGGCCATGAAATGGCGGACTCGATCGCGGGTGCTCCCCTCCAGGTTCGCAGCCTCGCGCAAGATGGCACCGGCGCGATCCGCATTGTCGTTCGCCAGGGCGATGAACAAACCGTCCTTGCTCCCGAAGTAGTAGTAGACCAAGGCGGGATTGGTCCCGGAATCCTTCGCGATATCGCGGATGGAGGTACCATCGAAACCGAATTGCCCGATCAGACGATGCGTAGCCTCCAGGATCCTGGTCGGAGTGTCGTCGGTGGGATCGGCCACATTGGACGGATCGGCGACGTGACGGTGGATATGCCCCCCCGCTGCGGCCTTGAACTTTTTCTCCAGATCGGACATTTCAGGAATGTTAATCGAACGTTCAAAAATTATTTGGCGAATTGCAGCATTCTGCGTAGGTTTGATTTAAACGCTCGTTTAACGGCGAAGCAAACGAAATTGCCGGATTGCCGCCAGGAGAGATCGATCATGAATGCCAAACACACCTTTTCCTTGACCGCATTGGCCATCGCAACAACCGGACTTGGGCTGACCGGTTGCAAAGGCGAGCTTGGCGCCTACAGCGGTTCGGGCACGTTGGAATTGCGCGAAGCCCGTCTTGGGGCGCAAGTTCCAGGCGTCGTTCTATCGGTTCGCGTGGAAGAAGGCGATTCGACAAAACCCGGCGACAC
>JBDKGS010000232.1:0-6915 GCA_039798065.1 Fibrobacterota bacterium
CGACCGCGGCGGCCGCGACGCACACGAGGTGGTCGATCAGACGCGACAGTTCCGACAAGAGCACGCGCAACACCTGGCAACGCTCGGGCACTTCCACTTCGAACATCTTTTCCGCGGTGACGCAGAAGCCGATGTTGTTCAGGATGGCCGAGCAGTAGTTCAGTCGATCGGTGTAAGGCAGCACCTGCTGGTAGGTGCCCTGCTCCACCATTTTCTCGAATCCGCGGTGCAGATAGCCGATTTCCTGCGCGGCAGCGGTGATGATCTCGCCGTCGAGCGCCACGAACGCGCGCAACGCGCCGTGGGTGGCCGGATGCGAAGGGCCGATGTTGACGGTGAGAAGATCGACCTTCTCGCCCCTGGGCGTGTGGACCTTCACGACGCGCTCCCCACGTTGTTGTTCTGGATCTTGGAAGGCTTGCCGAGCAGACCGGTTTCTTCCACCGAAGGCGAATTCAGCTGCGCGCTTTCCAGCACTTCGAATCCCTTGAGCGCCAAACGCGCCTCCAACTGGTCCAGCATGGGATCGTTGGTCGACAACCACTGACGTTTTTTGGCAGGGTAGTCCTTGCGCAGCGGATGCCCCACGAATTCCACGTGGTTGAGCAAGCGCTTGAGATTGGGATGCCCCTCGAAGACGATGCCGTACTGGTCCCAGGTCTCGCGTTCCTGCCAGTTGGCGATCTTCCACAGGTCGTGGACCGAAGGCACCGACAGCGCGTCTTCTTCCACCCACACCTTCACGCGAATGCGATGGTGCGCAGCCTGCTGGCTCTTGAGGATGTACACCACGGCGAAACGCGCCTGGTCGTGACCGGGATACCCCAGGAAATCGATGGCGGTGATGTCGACCATGACGTCGGCAAGCACGGTGGGGTCGTCGCGCAGAAACTGCAAGGTGGCGCGCAGCTTGTCGGCGGTCACCACAGCGGTGAGGCCCCATTGGTCGCGAGGATCCATGGTGGCGCCGAAGCGCTCGGACAGAATCTGGTAGACCCGCGCCTGGAACTCCTTGACAAGTTCCGGCGTGGACGGCACGAGGGCCGTGGCGAGCGGATTCGGGTGCGACGAAGTCATCCGATGCGGATCCTCTCGTGGGCGCCTTCGGCGCGCTGTTTCATGTACGAGGCGTCCTGGATCTTGTCTTGCAACTGCATGATCGCGTCGATGTACGCTTCGGGACGCGGAGGGCAGCCAGCGATGTACACGTCCACGGGAATGATCTCGTCGATTCCTGGCACGGTGCAATAGCAGTCGTAGAAGCCGCCCGAGCTCGCGCAAGCGCCGACCGACAGGACCCAACGCGGTTCGGCCATCTGCTCCCAGATGCGGCGCAAAATGGGCGCCTGCTTGTAGGTGATGGTCCCCGCCACGACCATGAGGTCGGAGTGGCGCGGCGAAAAGCGGATGAATTCGGCGCCAAAGCGCGCGACGTCATACTTCGAGCCCGCCAAGGCCATGAACTCGATGGCGCAGCAAGCCGTGCCGAACGTGAACGGCCAGAGGGAATTCTTGCGACCCCATCCGACGAGCGCGTCGACGGTGGTCGTGAAAAAGCTCTGATTGAGTCCTGCATCCTGATGCAGGGCGCCCACTGGGGGCTGTGCTCCGACGGAAGTTGCCGCCGGGGCCGAAATCGTCTCCGCTGCCATGGTGGAGGCCTTCCTTTCGATGAACTCTCAAAATAACAATGGTTTTCAGCCGATCTTCGGGTCCTGATGTCTCAAAAGAGAGAATCATCGAAGATTTGACAGTTCCTGTATTCTTCGAAGCGAACAAAGATACCAAAGACGGGAATCGGCCCTACTCGAAACGGCCATCCCGAAGCGCTTTCCCCAACGCGCCACGCAGATCCGACAGACTCAATGGCTTGGTCAGGAATCCATCCATGCCCGCTTCCAGACAACGCTCGCGTTCTTCTCCGAGGGCGCTGGCGGTAAGCGCCCAGATCTTGCCCCGATATCCCGATCGGCGCAGTTCACGAGTCGCCTCCAACCCGTCCTTGCGCGGCATGTGGACGTCCATCAGGATCATGTGCCAGTTTTCGGCAAGCGCTCGCTCCACCGCCGATTGACCATCCACCACCAGCACCGGCTCGCAGCCCAGCTTGCGCAGAAGCCCGACCACGACCTTCTGGTTCACCACGTTGTCTTCGGCCACAAGCACCTTCAGCTCCTGGAGGACGATGCCTTTGAAATCGTCGGACGCGGACTCCGTTTCGTCCTGTATCCCGGCATCGCTCTCCTTCAAAGGGAGCGAGAGCAAAAACAGGCTCCCCTTGCCGGGTTGCGACCGAACCAGCTGGAGATCTCCGCCAAGCAGCCGGGCAAGGCTGCGCGATATGGCAAGCCCCAGACCCGTGCCTCCGAAACGACGCGTGGTCGATTCGTCCGCCTGCGCGAATGCATGCCAGATTTTGACATGGGAGTCCGGATGGATTCCCACACCCGAATCACGCACCTCCAGAAGGATCTGGGCGGGCATCCTGAACGAGACGCGAGTCTGGATGGAGATCGTCCCCCGCTCGGTGAACTTGATCGCGTTCGACAGCAGGTTTGTCAGAATCTGTCTTGTTCGGGTCGGATCCCCGAAGATGCTCGCCGGCGCCGGCGAAAGCCATTCCGAAACCAGTTCGACCCCCTTGGCGCGTGCCACGGGCTGGAACAGCTCCACGACATCCTCGATCAGCCCCTCGATCGAGTAGGGAATCGATTCGATGGAAACGCTGTCGGCTTCGATCTTCGAGATGTCCAGGATATCGCCCACCAGGGAACGCAGCGCTTCCGCGCTGACCCTCAGACTCTCGACCATGGCCCGATCCTCCGGTGAGAGGTCGGAGGTCATCAACAATTCGGCCATCCCAAGAACCCCGTTGAGAGGCGTTCGGATCTCGTGGCTCATGTTGGCCAGGAATCGGCTTTTGGCCAGACTCGCATCCCGGGCCTTGCCCGCGAGCTCGCTCTGTTCCTGCAACATTTGTCCCAGGCGCTCCACCATGGAATCCATGGCCTGCCCCAGACGCCCCACTTCGTCGGGTCCGCTGATCCCGCTGCGGACACCCAAATCTCCCGACTGCACCATCGACGCCGCCAGCGTCAGGCGCTCCAACGGCTGCGACAGCCGACGTGCGCGTCCGAACACCGTCAGGGCGGTCACCATGGCGGCCAGCGCGAAAAGGAACATGATCGCCCCGCCTGCCAACTGCGCCGAAGCGAGATGCTGGCGCAACGGAGTGGAGAGCACTAGCACCCGCCGGGAACCGTCGAAGGTGCCCGACCAGGTGAGGATTTCGGGGAGAATGCCTCCGCTGGGCCGCCAGATCATGCTTCCCGAAGGAATTCGCCAGAATCCGTCATCGAAATCGCAAGGGAACAGTCGCGACAATTTCCGACGCGACTCCGCCGAGGCAGGATCCAGCAGAAAGTACCTGGTCCCTTCCGGCATCCCGGTCTCGCGAAGCACGATTTCCGCCGGCATGGCGCGCATGGCATCGGCCATGCGTTGGGTCTGGATCAAGGCGATCTTGGATGCCGCGTTTTGCGCCGAAAGGCTCAGGATCGCGGAGACAAGGACCAGCGCGATCAGCTGGAATCCCAGCGTCGCCGGCAGCAGCGTGGTCAACAGGGCGCTGCGCAGGTTGGAAGCGAGCCGACGCTCGGCCGCCCGTTGTCGCATCATCACCAGGACCATCAGGACCGCCAGGACCACGAACAGATCCCATCCCGCCTTGACACCTCCCATCAAGATGATCCAGGCCAAGGTGAGGCCCGGCAAGGTCACCCAGGCCAACGGCACCAACGCCTCGCGGGTGGCAATCCAGGCTTCCACAGGTGCGGATTGGGCCTCTTTCCGCTCGCGGCCCAGCACGTGGGCTGCCACCATGGCGCAAACAGCGAACCCCACGTTCGAGAGATGGAGGATCAGCAATTCCTGCAGCGGTGTGGTCCAGACTCCGGCCCCTTGCAGGACATCGCCAGCAAGCATGCACACGAAGGCGACCGCGATCCACTTGTAGGCCAATCCGAGCTCGGTGCGCAAGGGGCCCCTGACCACAAGATCGACGGCCATCTGCAGCAACACGAACTCGAACATCGGGTAGGCCAGCGAAAGGGCCAGCCGGGGGACGCTCGAATCGGCGAACGCCTGGATGTTGGGCGTGAGCACCAGATGCCAGAAGACGCTCCCCGCGGAGATCGCCGCGATGAGCTGGTCCAAGGCCAGGATCTTGCGGGTGCTGTTGTCCACCATCCGCACGGGAAGCCTCGCCACACCCGCCACCGCGCAGATTCCACCGGGCAGGAAGAACAGGTCGGCGAGCCCCGCCGAGTTGGCGCTCGAATCGTCGCCCGTCTGGAAGGCCCGTACGGTGAGGCCGATGCACCACAGCAGGAGCCCCGACCCGATCAAGCCCCAAGCCACACGCTCCCGTCGGGAGTCCGAAGGACAATTCTTGGCAGCCAGGATCGTGGCGATGGCGCTCGTCGCGATGGACAGGATGCGGAAGACGATCTCGAGGGCGTAGCCCTCTAGGAAAAACGGTGCCGCCACGCTCGCCACCACGGCTGCGATCGCCAGCGTCGGAACCCAGTTGCGCCGGGATAACGTCATCGAAGGGGAGTATAGCACCCGCTGGCCCCTGTCTGCCATCGGAGGCGTTTCGCCCGCACCGGCGAGACTCCCCGGATCGTCCAAGGATCTACCTTTGGCCACTTCTTCGTGGCGCGATCCCGGATACGACAAGGCCGGAGGCACCGAAGACCATCACGCGAGGATTCCATGAGCAAGGTTCCAGTCCTGGTCATCGCCGGTTACGGCATCAACTCCGAAGTCGAACTCGTGAACGGGTTCGAACTCGCTGGCGCCGCACCCACGCGCGTGCACTTGTCGGATATTGTCGATGGCCGCGTGAAGCTCGCCGACTACCGCATCATCGCGTTTCCCGGAGGATTCTCGTTCGGCGACCACATCGCCTCGGGACGGGTGTTGGCGGTCAAGATCCAAGCCCACCTGGGCGAACAATTGCGCGAAGCTGTGGCCAACGGCGCATTGGTGATCGGAATCTGCAACGGCTTCCAGGTCATCACCAAGCTGGGCCTGTTGCCTCTCACGCAAGGCGTTCCGGCTGCGGGCCAGGAGTTCCAGCAGGAAGCCACGCTCACGTTCAACGATTCGGGCAAGTTCGAGGATCGCTGGTGCCCCATGGTGGCGGATCCGGCTTCGCCATGCCTTTGGACACGCGGCTTGGGCGAATTCGAGCTTCCGGTGCGCCACGGCGAAGGCAAATGGATCCATCGCGACGAATCAATCCGCCGACAGATTCTGGACAACCACCTGGCGTGCCTGAAGTACGGTTCGTCCGAATACCCGGCGAATCCCAACGGCTCGCAAGACGACATCGCCGGCGTGTGCGACATCAGCGGTCGCATTTTTGGACTGATGCCCCACCCCGAGGTGTTCTTGCGCGGCACCCAGCATCCCCGCTGGACACGTGGCGCCTTCTCGGCCGACGCCGAAGGCACCGGCCTGCAGATTTTGCGCAACGGAGTGCAAGCCGCCGGATAGGTGAATCCCAAATTCCGTCAATGGACGGAATTTGAAGGATTTGCTGGCCTGACAGGATCCGACAATGGCAGAATGGGGCCATCCATGGAATCATTCCAGACCCCCACCGTACTCATCATCGACGACGATCCCCTCAGTCTGGAGATCGCCGTGCTCGCCCTGCGCCACATGGAACCTTCCTGGAACATCGTCGGCTTCGAGGAACCCCACGCTGCGCTGGAGGCCGCGTGGGAGCTTCCGCATTGCGTGGTGGTCACCGATTGGACCATGCCCAGCATGGATGGCATCGAGCTGGCCAAACGGCTGCGCCACCGGGAAGACGAGGCCGAACACGCCTACCACATCCTGCTGGTGACCGCGCGGACCAGCATCGAGGACATGGAAAAGGCCTTCGAGCATTCCAACGACTTCCTGATCAAGCCCTACGACCCGCGCGAGCTGCGAGCCCGCATCCGCGCCGGAATCCGACTGATCGGACGCCACCACAAGCTGATCACCTCCAACGCCCATCTCACGGCCCAGGCCGAGACCGATCCGTTGACCGGCCTTCGCAACCGCCGATCCGCGCTGGAGCTGGCCTTGAAGGAATTCGACAGATACCGTCGAAGGCGCCATCCGGTGTCCGCCATCATGATCGACATCGACCACTTCAAGGAAGTGAACGACACCCACGGCCACGCCACCGGCGACGCGGTTCTCCAACAGGCGTCCAAGAGCCTGACCGCTGGACTGCGCCCCTACGACACATTGGCGAGGTGGGGCGGCGAAGAATTCCTCGTCCTGTCTCCGCACTGCTCCTTCTCCGACGCACTGGGCCTGGCGGAACGACTGCGCAAAGGATTGTCGGACGCGAGGGTCTCCCTCCCCGACGGCGGCACACTTCCCGTGACGGCAAGTTTTGGGGTTGCCAGCGCCTCCATCGTGGCCGACACCTTGGAATCGGTGGCGAAATCGGCCGATCGCGCCCTGTACCTGGCGAAAAAGCGCGGACGGAATTTGGTTGCCGGAGCCATCGACGTACCCGAGTCTCAGACCTTCGTGACATCCGGAGCACCGCTCGAACCGCCTGGATAGGATAGATTTCCCTCATGCACGAGTCTTCCGACCTTCGCAACGACCTCCTCGCCCTGGTTTCCGACACCGCAGCCAAAGGCGAACGCGAGCTCCCCTCTCTTCGCGATCTCGCGACGCGGTACGGGGTGTCGCCCAACACCATCAAGAAAATGCTCCTGGAACTGGACGGCGAGGTGCAGGTGTTCGCCGTGCATGGACGCGGCTTCTTCCTGCAGTTGCCGGGCGATCCCGATCCGATCTCCCAATCCGGCGAGGGTTCGTCGGAATTTGTCGACATTC
>JBDKGS010000233.1:0-6910 GCA_039798065.1 Fibrobacterota bacterium
CGACCTCAACACCTGGATCAGCATCGGCGACACGATCCCGGGTTCCCATGGAAGCACGATTTTCCCATGGAGCGTCACGCTCGATTCCACCGGGCAACGCGCGATTTTCCTGGTCGACACCAATGTTGTGCCGATCAAGGGCCAAGGCCTTCGATTGAATTCCAAACTGGGTGGTGGAGTTTCTGATTTGCAGGGGAATTTCCCCAGCGACACGGCGGCTTGGGGAACTTTGGAGATCGGTCCGATGCCGCCTCGCTTGAAAGCCTCCGCGTACCCTTCGGTGGGACGTTGGGACGGAAGTGCACCCGACCCATCGGAGCCTTTGCTGCAGATCTACGTGCGTCGTGGAATCGGGACCCAAGGCGAGTGGAAGGGCCTCGATGGCAGGCCCTTCGGTTTCGCCGATACGCTTGGACGCTCCACTTTGGTTGGCGCAAAGCTTGAATTGAACGATGTCGTCGACGGTGCGGCCTATTTGTACGACAACATGGGCGTTTTTGTCGCGCATATCGATCTGAAGCCCATCCTGGAAGCCTCGACCAAAGGGCTTGTGGAAACCGATCCTCGCGGCCGCTACGAAGTCTGGGTGGCCTGGAACGGGGTTGCCAATGGAAGAACCGCACCTTCCGGCATCTATCTGATGAGGATCGTGGCGATGCGCAAGGTGGAAAGGCGCACCGCGGTCCAGCAGAAGGTGGTGCGGATGGGGTGGATGCTCTTCGGAAGTCGCTGATTCGAGGTTCCTTGTGGTACACTGGGCCCAATGATCAGGCACGGTGGATTTCTCCGAATGATTGCGGCACCACAGACCAGCATTGACCACGGACGACAAGTGGCGGTCGTCCCGTGATCCTCGTCACCGGAGCGACAGGAAATGTCGGCAAGGCGGCGGTGGATTGGTTGCGGGCAAGAGGTGTCGGTGTGCGAGCCGCCCTCCGCGACCCATCCAGGAGTCCGTGGCCCGACGTGCCGACGGTGCGTTTCGATTGGCGCGATAGCGGCACCTGGGACGCGGCGTTGGAGGGTATCGATGCGTTGATCCTGCTCAGGCCTCCTGCGATCGCCGATGTCGAGGCGACATTGAACCGCTTCACGAGTTTGGCCGAAGAGCGGGGTTGCCGGAAAGTGTCCTTTCTGTCGGTGGTCGGCGTCGAGGACAAAAATTGGGTCCCGCATCGCAAGATCGAGCGCCACCTGCGCCGCAGCACGATGGCTTGGACTTTCCTGCGAGCGGGTTTCTTCGCGCAGAACCTGATCGACAGCTATCTCCCCGACATCCGCAACGGAGAAATCCGTGTGCCCGCGGGCAAGGGCAAGGTGGCCTGGGTGGATGCCCGCGATCTGGGAGAGGCCGCGGCCAGGGTGTTGTTGGACGGAATTTGGGAGCAAAGGACGCCGGTGTTGACAGGACCGGAATCGATTGGATTCGAGGAGACCTGCGGCACACTTTCGCGAAGGCTGGGGAAACCCGTGGTATATTCGCCATGCACCGCTCTTGGCTACCTCTACCATCTGCGGGTTCGGCACCGCCTCCCACCGGTCCAGTGCCTGGTCCAGACTGTGCTGCACGTCGGACTCCAAAAGGGCCAAGCCGCGCTGGTTCGCGACGATCTGCGTGCGATCCTGGGGCGGTCTCCGCGAACCTTGTCGGATTTTGTCGACGATCATCTCGAACGGTTGCGTTGATCCTGGTCGGCGGTGGAGGCGAACCGGGAGTCGCTCGATGGCGACACATGAACCGACATCCATTTTCGGGTCCGATGCCTTGACCGCTGGTGTTCCAATGTTCGGCGGGGCACATCTGGTGCCAAGCCTGGCTTCAGACCCGAAATCACAAGCATAAGAGATACCTTGCTACTTGCTGCGTAGTGGCAAATCAGGAGGCGCCATTGAGAGGTGTGAATTTCGGGGGCTGGTTCAGCCAGATCGACGCTATCGAGGAAAAGGATCCCATCACATTCCCGGGATTCATGGAGCATCTTCGTACCTTCCTTGGGGCAGACGATTTCCGTCGCGTGGAAAGTTGGGGTTTCGACCATGTGCGGTTGCCGGTCGATTGGACCAATGTGTTCCACGAAGATGGCGTGAAGCCTCGCGAGGATGCCCTCGCGCTTCTGGACAAGGCGTTCGACGACGCCCAAGCGGCAGGGTTGCAGGTCATCCTGGATCTGCATCGATGCCCGGGCCACGACTTCGAGAGCGGCCTCCACCGGGAACAAAGCTTCTTTACGGATCCGGCCATGCGCAAGGATTGCTTGAAGGTCTGGTCGGTGCTTGCCGAGCGCTACGGGCACCGGAACGGTGTCCTGCTGGAATTGCTCAACGAACCTGTCGCACCATCAGCTGAGGTCTGGAACGCGGTCAAGGACGATCTGGCTCACGAGATCCGCCGCTTCGCACCCAAAGCCACCTTGGTGGTAGGCTCCAACCTCTGGAACAACGCCTCCCAGTTCGAGCCACTGACACCGGTGGACGACGACAACATCCTCTACAGCGTCCATGTGTACAATCCGGTGGTGTTCACCCATCAGAAAGCGCCGTGGATTCCCAGCGATCTGTTCAAGATCGAACGGACCTATCCAGGCACCTACGAGATCCCCGAAGGCGACAGCCGTCTTCCGGTGGAACGCGGCCTTTGGAACAAGGGGCGACTGGAGCGACTGCTGGATCCCGTTTTTCGCTTTCGGGAAAAACACGGTGTCGCGGTCGCCTGCAACGAGTTCGGCGTGTACATGGGCGGCCCCGACCGGGAATCGCATCTCAACTGGATGCGCGACATCATGGATCTGTTCCAGAGCAACCAGGTCGGCTGGAGCTATTGGAACTACAAGAACCTCGATTTCGGAATCATCAGCCGCGGTGAAAGCCTGTACCAGGATCTGCCCCAGTACGCGAATCCCGAACGGCTCGATTCCGGCCTCCTCGAAGTTCTGCGTTCGAGCGGTCCGTTCTGACGGATTTTGTCGAAGCCCTTTTGGGCCCGACAACCTGCGGCGTGGATGCCGAGGGGCGTTCGTCACGTCCTGGCGAGTGCCGTTTCCGGATCGGGGAAGCGCCAGACAAAACCTGTCTCCTTGAGACGGGTCGGCACGCAACGCTGGCTGACCAACAGGAGTTCGTCGGCCATCGACCCCAATGCGATTCGAAGGACCCAGGCCGGCACATGGGCTCTGGCCTTGCGGCCGAGACTCGCGGCGAACAGATCGGCGAACTCGGCCTGCCGCAGGGGAGCGGGCGAAGTGGCCAGCACGGGTCCAGAAATTGTCGGACATTCCATCGTATGGATCACCGCCGAAACCGCGTCTTCCAGGTGGATCCACGGCATCCACTGAAGTCCGGAACCCAGGCGACCGCCCAAACCCGCACTGAAGGCGGGTCGCATCCGGGTGAGAGCACCCCCTGATTCCGAGAGGATCACCCCGAATCGACACGATGCGGTTCTGATTCCGGCTTCGCGAGCGGTCCGAAGCGCGTGTTCCCAGGCCACGCAGACGTCGGCCAGGAAGCCGCCGCCGCAGGGGCTCTTTTCGTCGAGGAGCTCTTCGTCCCGATCGCCGTAGATTCCGGTCGCCGAAGCGTTCACCAGGACCGGAACTCCGTCCCGAACGCAAGCTTCGGCCAACACCCTGGTCGAATCCACGCGACTGTCCAGAATCCGTCGACGGACGGAATGTGTCCACCGGTTCGAGATCGGCTCCCCCGCCAGGTTCACCACAGCGTCGCATCCAGCCAGAGCATTTGGCGGAATTTGTCCGGTACCGGGACTCCACACGACTTCGTCCGGCTTTCCGGAAGATTTCCTGACAAGGCACAGCGCTTGGTTGCCCTGTTGCCGCAATCTGGCGCAAAGCGCCGTACCCAGCATGCCGGTGGAACCGGCGATGGCGATGCGTCCCATGCCACAGATTCTACCAAACGCGGGGTTGTTCGACCTTCTTTGGTTCGCTCGAGGGCTTCTCCACCGCAGGTGCGATCGATCGCAGGTGGTTTGGTTGGTGCCCGGCGGCAATGCGATACTCTTTGTACTTTGAGACAAATCGGCTATTCAGGCACCTCTTGAAGGTCGCGGACGAATCAACCAATGGAGCGATACCCATGAGCCGCATCGGCCCGACGGAACTTCTCATCATCCTCGCGATCGTCATCCTGCTGTTCGGTTCCACCAAACTCCCGCAGCTGGCCAAAGGCCTGGGCGATTCCATCAAGGAATTCAAGAAGGCCGCGAAGTCGGAATCCGAAAAGCCCGAAGACACGAAGCCCGAGGACAAGAAGTCCGATTCGGGTTCCAAGAGCGCCTGATGCCCCCATCGGGGCGTGGACACCGCGCCGAAGATGGTGGATTCGATTTTTGGCGCCACCTCGACGACCTCCGCAAGGCTTTGTTCTGGAGCGTGATCGGGTGGGTCGCATCGGCGGCAGTCTGCTACCAGTATTGGGCGCAGCTCTGGAATCTGCTTTTGCTTCCGATGCAGACCATGAAAAATCCTCCCAAGATCATCGTGACCAACCCAACTGGGGCCGTCACCATGTCGTTTCAGATCGCGTTGGTGGCAGGGTCGTTCTTCGCCACACCTTGGGTGCTGTGGCAGGTCTGGAGGTTCATCCAACCCGCGCTCCATGTGCGCGAGCGCAAGATCGCCATGCGTGCGATCTGGTGGATCACGTTCCTGTTCGCCGTTGGCGCGATCTGCGGTTATTACACGGTGTTTCCCATGACCATCAAATGGCTTGCGGAATACGGCGACGGCATGTTCCAGCAGATGTGGACCGTCGACGATTACACCGCGATGTCGGTGAAGCTGATCGGTGGTTTTGCCGCCATGTTCGAATTTCCGCTGTTGACATGGGTGCTGGCCAGCATGGGGATGTTCACCGCCAAGGACTTGTGGCGATGGTCCCGCGGTGCGATCGTGCTGATTTTCATCCTGGCAGCCGTGCTGACGCCGCCGGACCCTGTCAGCCAGTGCATCATGGCTGCACCGATGTTGCTCCTTTACTTCGCCGGGGTGGGCACCGCCTGGCTGGCGCGCAGGAAGGCGAAATAAATGGATTCGATCGGTTCGGGCGAACTGCTGATCATTCTGGTGGTCGGACTTCTGGCGATCGACCCCAAGACCGCCGGGCGATGGTGGTCCAAATTCCGCAAGATCCAGCGTCGACTCATGGACGTGCGGGAGGATTTCGAACGCGAGGTCCGTGCCACGGTCGAGACGGAACCTGTCCGTCGCGAATCGGTGCAAAGCCGTTTGCGGACATGGTCGCGGGAGCGCGTGATGGCGTTGGGGCAAACCGAATGGGATCAGGCTCCCGGACAAATTTTGACGCGTTTGCGGTCTCTGGACGCGTACACGAACGCCACCGATGTAGCCGCCTTTTGGCCGCTTGCGCTTGAAGTTCCTGCCAGGGCCGCTTTGGAGGGAATTCTCGCCGACGGCAAGAAGTTGTGGCTCCCGTGGATGGAAGGGGAGCCGGGGATCATGGACATGGCTCCGGTTTCGGATCTGGAAGCGGATCTCGTCGACGGACGATTTCGCACCCGACAGCCAAAGCCAGAGTTGCGCAAAGGATCGTTTCCTGAAACCGGCCTGGTATTGGTCCCTGGAGAGGTTTTCGACCTGCATGGGGCTCGAATCGGCAAAGGTGGTGGCTATTACGACCGGTGGTTGGCCCTGAAACCATTGGTGAAAAAGGTCGGGCTTGCTTGGGACGCGCAAGTCCATCCGGGGAAATTGCCGCAATCACCACACGATCAGCAGATGAATTCCCTTCTGACCGAGGTTCGATTGGTAAATTTCGGCGCGATTCAAGCGATCCCTCCAGTTTCGGAAGGAATCGCCAAGGAAAATTCAGTGGAGGAATCCAATGCGTGACGTGACCCTGGCGCTGGAAGACGGCACCGTCTTTCGCGGCAAAGGCTTCGGTGCATCCGCCGAAGCCGCCGGCGAAGTGGTCTTCAACACCGCGATGTCCGGCTACCAGGAAGTCCTGACCGACCCGTCCTACTGCGGACAGATCGTGACCATGACCTATCCGGAAATCGGCAATTACGGCATCGCGCAGGAAGACATGGAATCGGGGAAGATCCAGGTCGAAGGCTTCGTGGTGCGAAATCTGTCGCCAGTGGCATCGAGCTGGCGGGGTGGGGCGAAGAGCCTCGACGCGTTCCTCAAGGAAAACGGCGTACCCGGCGTATCGGGAATCGATACCCGCATGCTGGTGCGCATTTTGCGCACCAAGGGCGCGCAACGGGGAGTGATCCTCGACGGCAACGTGTCGGAAAATGTCGCCGTCGAGAAGGCGCGACAGGTTCCGTCCATCGTCGGCATCGACATGGTCGAGCGTGTGACGTCAAGTGCCGCCTACGACTGGTCCGAGCCCACATTCCGGTTCGACGGCGAGCACAAGCTGCCGCCTGAATCGGAACGTCCTCTTGTGGTTGCATACGATTTCGGGATCAAGCGCAACATCCTTCGCCTCCTGGTTACCAATGGTTTTCGGGTGCGGGTGGTTCCAGCCAACACACCTGCTTCCGAAGTCGAAAAGCTCTCACCGTCAGGCGTGTTCCTTTCAAACGGCCCTGGCGACCCGGACGCGGTTCCGTATGCCATCGCCGCCGCCCGGGAATTGTCCTCGAAGCTGCCGATTTTTGGCATTTGCCTGGGTCACCAGATTCTTGGATTGGCCCTTGGCGCCAAGACCTACAAGCTGAAGTTCGGGCATCGCGGTGCCAACCACCCGGTGCAGGAGCTTCCCAGCATGCGCGTGGAAGTCAGCTCGCAGAATCACGGATTCGCCGTCGACGCCAAATCGCTGCCTTCCGACCTGGAAGTGTCGCATATCAATTTGAACGATCAGACGGTTTCTGGCATGCGCCACAAGACGTTGCCATTGTTCTCGGTGCAATACCACC
>JBDKGS010000234.1:0-6892 GCA_039798065.1 Fibrobacterota bacterium
TGCGGCGACGCCTTGTCCGGGCTGGCGTGGTAATGCGGCGATGTCCAGCCAGCGACCCGCGGATCGGCCAACTTTGGCGAGAGAAAACCCTTCATTCGATCAAAGGTACCAGGACTAAACCGAACAAGACCGCCGACGGGCGTTTAGATTGCATTCGTGCGCAAGATCATCGCCCTCTCGATCCTCTCCCTGTTCGCTGGTTGCACCGTGGTCCCCGACCCCACCGCGGCAGGAGTGACGGTTCCCAATTCCGACTCCGCATCGTCCGTGGTCGGCGATTGGAAAGCGAGCATCGTCACCAAGGGGACGGTCTTTATGCACCAGCTTTCGCTTTCGACACGGGCATCCTACCTGCGAACGGTGCACGACTCCACCCCCGGCTCCAATCCATCACGGCATCTGAGCATGCAGGAAGACGGGACTTGGAAGGTCTTCCAGGCCCGCGACACCTCGTGGCTGGTCCTGACTCCCCGATTCCGTCAGATCGGGACCACCACCACCGCCGTGACGCCGGACACGGTCTCCTGGAGCCTCCAATCGGGCACGTTGCGCTGGAACGCCAAAAATTGGAATCGTCGCGACACCACCGAATCCTTGACCTGGACCCCCGACTGAGATAGCGGTTCCCGCCCAGGGCACAATCAAAGAGTCTTTGAGCTCGGCACGAACCGATTGAGCTAGCCTCGGAACGCGACAACCGGATGCACGTCTACGCTCCAAGGCACCCCTGGCTTGGTGGTACCCTTGCCGCCTGACCGGCTGCGGACGTACTCTTTTCCAGTCGCATCTGCGCAATTTCCCCAAACGATTTTCCCCAACCTGGACCCCACCATGGTTTCAACGCTGCTGCTTCTCGCTCTGGGCTCATTCGGCTCCGACATCGTATCCGTATCCGGTGGATCGGGCTCGGCCCAGCGGCTGCAATCCGCCGTGGATGCCTGCCCCAATTCCGGCTGCGTCATCGAACTACCGGACTCCTTGTATCCGCTATCCGACAGAATCTGGATCGAAGGGAAGAACGAGTTGAAGCTTGTGGGAACCGGCCCCACCAAACCAGTTCTGATCTGGGAGGATTCGCTACTCGCAGCCGATACTGCGAAGATCGCCGCGGTATTCCGGCTCCCACCAGGTACAGGAATCGGGAGGCCACGCCTGCCCAAGAACTGGTTGATGTGGCCATATGCGTACAAATCCGGAGTCGGCACCGCATCCGATTCGTCGGTCACGTTCTCAACCACAGGCTACCAGCACAATGGATTGATCCTGATCAAGAAATCGAGCCGGATCTCGATGGAAAACCTCATCATCGACGGGCGCAAGCCCGCCGCATTCGTCAATCGCGATGTTTGGGATGGACTGTACGACCTGTATTTTGGGTCCGTGGGCATCAGCTTGCTCCAAAGCCTCGCCGTCGATGTCCGAACGTGCGAGATTCGGAATTTCTGGGCTGGGCTCTACCTCAACAACCGCAATCCGTCCTGCCAGGCTTGGCAGAACACGATCGGTCGATCCGACACGGGTGCAAAACCTTGGAAGGCATGCGGAACGATGGGTGGCCATCTGATCGAACGCAACCGCATCCACGCCAATTGGTGGGCCGTGTACAGCGAAGCCGAATGGGACCAAGGCAGCATCATCCGCGAGAACCTCGCCTGGGACAACGCGAACCAACTTGTATTGAATCCCGGCAACACCGTCTCGCCTCTGTCCGACATGACCAGGGAACACTTCGATTTCGGCGGGTTCCTCTACTCCAAGGACGACCTCATGCCCGTCCATACGGTGACCCATAACACCATCTACAACAATGCGCTGACCTACGGTTTCGATTATTACCGAATCACGGGTACCGCGTTCTGGTCGGACAACATCATCCATTATGTGGATTCGCTGAAAAAGCACAAGGTCTCCAACACCACTTTCGAGGCTCTCGACGACTACACGGCCAGCGGGAACCACCTGTGGAACACAACCATAGTGTCCTACATCAAGGGATCACGAACAGTCGTTTCAACGGCAATCGTGCGCGACACATCGATCCACTATCTGAAACCACTGCTAGTGCCTCGAGACACCGTTGTAGAACTCATTGGTGGGAAACTCGTCGATGTCATCTCGTACGACACGGTCCCGACTCTGGTCGATTGCGGGACTGGCTGTTACGTCAATCTGAATCCTCCCGACACGCTTCCCTACTACTACACCAACCCGTGGAACCTGAATCAAATGTCGCAAGGTCGCTTCCTTGCCCAGGTGAAGGGTCCGGACAGCCTGCCTCACGAGATGTGGATAACAAGCCCCCATGCCGGCAACAACACGGTTCTTCTCGGTCATGACGGGCAGGACACGATCCTCTCCAAAGACCACTCCAACTGGCTGTGTCGGTTCTGCAATTTCAATTCTCTGGATCCCGAATCTTCCGCGTTCCTGGTGCTGGATACGAATTCGGAAGAAGTCAAGACCACAACTCTCCGCCTCGACACCACGGGTGGGCACCGTGGTGCCATCGGGGCTTCAGGACGACTGGGAGCCCATGTTCCGATCCGCCTGAGGGCGAGAGGCATGCCCCGCTACGACCTAAGCCGTTCGTTGCTGCACCTCCCGGTCGCAATCGCTTCGGAGACGACCGCGAAGCTGGATGCGATGGTCGTTCGGAAAATCCGCATTTTCCATCGCTCCGAAGATTCCTTGGGGAGACTCTTCCCCGTCGAGTCGGAGCTGAAGGTTTCGCCCTCCTCTTTGCAGCCCTTCCAAGTGACAGATACCGTCATCTCCATTCCGCTTCAGGTCGGATTCGATCGCATCTACCAGATCGAGCTATGGACCGTTGGAGTTTCGGGGTCCGATACCCTGGCGGCTACACCCATGTCCTGGGCGTGGACGATGAAGGCCAGCAGCGGGACGTTCCATATTCCAGCTTCCATTCCCAATGGGAAGTCCGCGAGCTCGACTCCGGTGATCCTACGGCAGATGGCCGGTCGTCTTCGGCTGACAGGTTACTTCGGACCAACCTTGAAGTTGATCGACGCCACGGGAGCGGCGAAAACCCTATCAACCCAGTCCGAACAGAACGGCCGCTCCATCTCGATCCGCGACTTGCACTCCGGAATCTGGTTTGCGAACCTGCCCACGGGAACCAGATCGATTCTGATCTCCCCCTGAAGCTCACAAGCCGTCCAGGCAACTTCCCGTTCTCGGAAAAATGCTAGGTTGGCCCTCTCTCCCACCGATGTGCGGGAGAGAGGCGAGGCCCAAACATCATTTTGTCCAATGACCGAGGAATCCATGGAGAATGGAGCAGGCGAAGTTCACGAATACGACGTGGTAGTTGTGGGTGCGGGCCCTGCGGGCTGCACCGCAGCCGTCTTCGCCTCCCAACTGGGTCTTAAGACCATCCTGTTGGAAGCTCGCTCCGTGCCCAAGGACAAAATCTGCGGCGACGCGGTGGCGGGCAAGTGCATCCCCATCCTCAAGGAATTGGGCATCCTGGAGAAGATCAAGGAAGGGCCGCACGGTTATTCCACCGGCGTGATCTTCAGCTCGCCCAAAGGCGACGTGGTCAACATCACGTTCAATCCCCCTGGAGCCAAGCAGAAGACCGACGGCTACGTGGTGCGCCGCAAGGTGTTCGACGAGTACCTGTATCGGCGCGTGGAAGAAAGCGACGCCGAAACCCGCCTGCAGTTCAAGGTGGGAAGCGTCTTGACGGAAAACGGCAAAGTGGTGGGAGTCCAGGGTCGCGGCTACGGCAACGACGCCGACGAGATCTACAAGGCCAAGGTCGTGATCGGTTGCGACGGCTACAAGTCCATCGTGGCCCGCGAGACCGGCTGCTACGAACGCAACCCCGACCATTACGTGGTGGCGTTGCGCCAGTACTGGGAAGGCATCGGCGGAATGAGCGAAGCCATCGAAGTGCATTTCGTGGACGACATCATCCCCGGCTATTTCTGGATCTTTCCGCTGGAAGACGGCAAAGCCAACGTGGGCCTCGGCATGATGGACCGCGACATCCAGGCGAAGAACATCGACTTGCGCGAACTGATGGCCAAGGCGATCGACAATCCGCTCTTCAAACAGCGTTTCGCCAACGCGAAGCCCTTGGAACGCCCGGTCCAGTGGGATCTGCCGTTGGGCTCCAAGCGTCGCAAGATGTTCGGAAACGGCTTCATGCTGGCAGGCGACGCGGCGGGACTCATCGATCCGTTCACCGGCGAAGGTGTGGGCGGCGCCATGCATTCGGGCAAGATGGCGGCCTACGCGGCCAAGGAAGCCATCGACGCCTCCGACGTCTCGGAAGCCTTCCTCAAACGCTACGATGACAGATTTTGGGCATATCTGGGCAACGAGCTCACGCTCTCGCACAAGCTCCAGAAAATCGGCAAGAAGAAGTGGCTGCTCAACTGGGTGCTCGGCAAAGCCGCCCGCTCCCCCTACGTCCGCGAACAGATCTCGGGAATGTTGGCGAATGTGATCCCGAAGAAGACCTTGGCATCGCCGCTGTTCTACCTCAAGCTCCTCCTCGGTTAATCGGACGCAATTTGTCGTTGCGGGATCACTGCTGACTGCTCTCCCTCCTTGTCACCCATACGGGTGACCCGCATGCCTACTGATTGCCAAAGCGGTGACAGGGAGGGTTAGGGGTGGGTAGGGTCACGCAATCCGGATTCCGAATATGGTAGCATAGCTGTTCTAGCAAAGGACAGCATTGATGCTCTCTGCTCAAACACGACTCTGGATCGTCCTGGCCTGGACCGGTTTGTTCGCTTCGGCACAGGCCCAACCGGTTCGACTCAACCTCGGCATGAACGAAAAAGCGCTCGAACAGGTGATCGCCTCGAAGATTCTTCTCCAGATCTACAAGCGAGCAGGACTCGACGCCCATGTCCAGGCATTGCCGGCGGCTCGTTCGAACGCGACCCTACTCGATGGGCTCCTGGATGGCGAAGTGGCGCGCGTCCAAACCTACGTGGACAAGAACCCTACGCTGGTGAAGGTGACGCCCGCGTACTACCACCTGACCACCACCGCCTTCGCCAGATCCGGATCCGGAATTTCGGTGAAGTCGAAGAGCGACCTTGCGCGTTTCCGTGTCGGATATGTGCGCGGGATCGCCCACGCCGAATCCATCTCCAAGGGACTCGAAAAGCTCGATGTCATCGGAACCTACGAACAGATGTACAAGATGCTGGAACACAATCGCATCGACATCGCGATCGACGCGGATGTCAACGGGCAGACCCGCGCCAAGGCCATGGGCTACTCCGACATCGTCGCCGTCGGCTCGCTGGCGACACTGGAGCTTTTCCACATCCTGCATCCCTCGCAGTCGAACCTGGCACCGAAGATCGGAAGCACGATCGACGCGATGAAGAAAAGCGGCGAGCTCGAACGGCTGGTGCGACAGTACGAGAAGGAAGCCATCCAACAGGGATTCGCACGATGATCCTGGCATTGGTATCGATACTTGCGACAGGAATTGTCCATGCCGGAAATCGGCAGCCCGCACCCTCCGCTCCCCCGGTGTGCCCCGCAGGCCCCATCAAACTCGCGTTCTACGAGTTCGGGCTGCTGTTCGACAACGGCGAAGGAATCGACAAGGACGTGATCGACGAGCTGGCAAAACGCACCGGCTGCAAGTTCCAATCCCAAGTGCAGGTGCGCGCCCGGATCTGGAGCGACCTGGAAAGCGGGGTGTTGGACATGAGCGTCTCGGGGATCAGGACGCCGCAGCGGGATTCCTTCGCGTGGTTCGCTCCATACCTGTCCATCAAAAACCAGGCCGTCCTGGGAGCCAAGGCGGCAAATTCTGTCAAGTCTGCCAGCGATTTCGTCTCTCGATCCGATCTTGTCTTCGGGGTGGTGCGCTCCTTCAAACACGGAGCCGAACAGGATCTATTGATCCAGATCCTTCGCGAACAAGGCCGCGTCGTCGAATCGCCCGATGTGGTGACCTTGTTCCAGAAGCTGAAGAGCGGAAGGATCGACGCGATCTTTTCGCAACAACCCGTCTACACCAAATATCTGAAGGACTTCGGGATCGAGACGACCACCATCGTGCAGGACTGGACACCCGGCGAGAAAGGCGTTCCACACGGACTGATCCTGGCGAAGTCTCGGTTTCCGGAACTCGAAGCCAAAAAATGGCAAGCGATCGTGCAGGAGATGCGTTCCGACGGAACACTACGGAAAATCTTCCAACGGCGATTGACCGCCAAGCTCGTCGAACAACTCCTGGAGTTCTAGGTCGTGAGTCCCTTCTTGATCCGCAAGGCATCATTGGCCCGCATCTTCGTGATGCGGCTTTTGATCGGGTGCGTCGCCTTCGCCTTGGTGGTGGTCGGGGTGCAGATCAGCTGGGAATACAGAATCCAAAGCAACGCTCTAAAGGCCGAACTCGAGTCCTTCGCCACATCCTTCGCGCCCGGAGTGGAATCGGCGATCTGGGATTTCCAAACCACGCTTTTGCAAGCGCAAGCGAACGGCCTGGGCAACAACCACAAGATCGTCCTGGTCAGGATCCTGGACGAAAAAGAACGCGAAATCGCCTTCTGGAAATCGTCGAACGGGGATGTCGCATCTGACAAATACCGTCTTGACAAGCCGATCGTCCATTACACGGACGGGGTCGCCCGACGCATCGGCACGCTCACCATCTATTCCAGCGAAAGCGTCATCGCAAGCCTTCTCTGGGACCGGCTGTGGAAAACGACCTCGCTGCTGATCCTGGTCCTGGGGTTTTGTTTCCTGATCCTTTGGCTGACGGGAGATCGATTGATCGTGCGCCCGTTGGTCCGCTTCGCGAATCTGGTCGACGAACAGATCAACCAGATCCACGGATCGACGATCGACCTTGGACCCGGTGCGGCGGCCGAAATCGCGAGACTGGAGG